>DVEE01000474.1 GCA_015295885.1 Leptolyngbyaceae cyanobacterium M65_K2018_010 | reverse complement strand
TAAGGACCATGGCCAAGGTAATCATCGGGGTGATGGGGCCTGGGGAGCAGGCCACTCCGGAACAAGCGGCGACCGCCTATGAGTTAGGGCAGGCCATTGCCCAGGCGGGTTGGGTGCTGCTGACCGGTGGCCGCAACGTTGGGGTGATGGAAGCGGCCAGTCAAGGGGCCCGGGCTGAGGGGGGGCTGACCGTGGGAATTTTGCCTGGCCGAGATGCTTCGCAGATGTCCGCCGCGGTGGATATTCCGATTTTTACGGGAATTGGAGATGCCCGCAATGGGATTAATGTGCTGTCTAGCCGGGTGGTCGTGATCTGTGGAGCGGGGTTGGGCACCGCCGCTGAGACTGCTCTGGCCTTAAAGGCTCAGCGTCCGGTCATTTTTCTGCAGCCGGAGGCCCAGGCCCTCCGGTTTTGGCAAAGCTTGGTGGCAACTCCGCTGACTGCCGTGCCGACGGTAACCGCCGCGATCGCAAAAATTAACCAATGGCTCAGCGACGCTGAAGGCTGAAGGACACTGAAGGCCCGTTTGGTCTCCCAATCCTGATGGAAATCCGTGGGTTTTCCCGAACGCCGCAGAACTTGTCTATGCTATGGATGGCATGCCCATCATTTTTTCCACTCCGGCCTATGACTGATCAGAAACCGCCCCCAAAGGAAGACTTTTTGTTTCCTCGCAGCAAATACTGGGGGGAATTCACTCCCCAGCGGCTGGCCTTCAACGCCAACTTGCAGGAATTTGCCCAGCGGGTTTCCTTTGTTTGCAATCTGGAAACCGGCGGCAAGATCCAACCCCTGGAAGCCTACGAAGAGATTAAGCGGCTCTGGAAGGACCTGAAGCGTTCTAAGGCTAATTTGTTGGATGTGGAGCCTCCCCCCGAAGCCCCCCCTGGGGAAGAGAGCTAAGCCACAGCAGAGGAACCCGATGGGGGATCCCTAGGCTATGGGGTGATAACCTAGGGTCGCTGCGGGTAGATCAGGTCTGGTCTATAGGGCAGCGGAAGGGGCCTCGATCCAACCGGCACTCAGCACAACCGTGAGCCCCATGAAAATCACCGTCAGGGCCCAAGTTACCCGGTTTAAGGTGGTTTCGGCGCTTTTGGTGCTGGTGAAGAGTTGGGCCTGGCCCCCTAGACCGCCCAGGCCATCACCCTTGGGACTGTGCAGCAGGACGAGAGCCGTCAGGCCTACGGCAGAAATCAACCAAAGCCCTTGAATGATGGTTTTTACTAACATGCGATGTTCAACCTAATTAACAAGTAAAGCCCAGGGGTGACCGTCCTGGCCAAGTAGCCTAAACCCAGCACCGGTCTATTATTTTAGCTTAAGCTAGGGCCTTACCTCAGTTCGCCCCAGGGATAGCTAGATAGAGAGTCTAACCGGGGTGCGATTACTGCGCACCTCCACATCCGCTGGCAAAAACATCGATCGCCCGGTCATCTCCTGGGGTTGGGGCAGGTTGAGAATCTGCAGAATGGTTGGCGCAATGTCCGACAGCCGGCCATCCTCTCGCAGGTTGACATCGCCCCCGTAGGCCGGCACTTTGAGTCGTTCCCCTTCGATCAGAATGAAGGGCACCGGGTTAGTGGTGTGGGCGGTCCAGGGCTTGTGGTTTTCATCCCACATGAGCTCGGCGTTACCGTGGTCGGCAATGATGATAGCTGTACCGCCGGCTTTGCCGATGGCGTCTAAGAGGCGGCCCAATTGGCGGTCTACGGTTTCAATCGCGGCTACCGCCGCCTCCATTTTGCCGGTATGGCCGACCATATCGGGGTTGGCGTAGTTGATCACCACTAGGGAATAAATCCCTTTCTCAATGGCTGCGATCACCGTGTCGGTCACCGGTTTCGCCGACATCTCCGGGGCTTTATCGTAGGTGGCTACCATGGGGCTGGGCACCAGTTCCCGGTCTTCGCCTGCAAAGGGGTCTTCCCGTCCCCCGTTAAAGAAGTAGGTGACATGGGCATACTTCTCGGTCTCGGCGGTGCGAAACTGCTTGAGTCCATGGTGGGCCATTACTTCGCCCAAAATGTTGCTGAGGTTTTGGGGCTGGAAGGCGACCTCTACCGCCAGATCCGGGTCGTACTGAGTCATGGTGACAAAGGTGAGCGGTGTGATCAGCGCTCGCTCGAATCCCTTGAAGTTTGGATCCACAAAGGCATAGGTGAGTTGACGGGCGCGATCGGGTCGGAAGTTAAAGAAAATGACCCCATCATTGGGTGCGATCGCCCCAGGAGCCAGCCGCACCGGCTCAACAAATTCGTCGTAAATTTCCGCGTCGTAGGATTTCTGTAGAGCCTCCCCAGCACTTTGACCGGTGCCGTCACTCCCATCGGTCATAACCCGATAGGCTTTTTCTACGCGTTCCCAGCGGTTGTCACGGTCCATGGCGTAGTAGCGACCGCTGAGGGTGACCAACCGGCCTAGCTGCAATTGGTCGATGTAGTCCTGGAGTTTCTGAATAGCGACTAGACCTTCCGTGGGTTTCGTGTCGCGGCCGTCGGTGATCATATGCAACACGGGCACCGCGCCGTTGCGCCG
>DVEE01000235.1 GCA_015295885.1 Leptolyngbyaceae cyanobacterium M65_K2018_010 | reverse complement strand
GATCCATATTGCCCACCAGGTCACAGAAGGCCATTTCGGGCTCTACCATCCAAAATTCGGCCAGGTGACGGGAAGTGTTGGAGTTTTCGGCTCGAAAGGTGGGGCCAAAGGTATAGACGTTGGTAAAGGCCATGGCCATAATTTCCGCTTCTAACTGGCCACTGACGGTGAGGTAAGCGGGTTTACCGAAAAAATCCTGGCTGTAGTCGATCGCCCCATCCGGGTGACGGGGCAGTTGGGCTAGATTCAGACTGGTCACAGCGAACATTTCCCCCGCCCCCTCGCAGTCACTGGCGGTAATGATGGGGGTATGAATCCACAAAAATCCCCGCCCTTGAAAGAACTGGTGGATGGCCTGGGCACAGGCATTGCGGACCCGAAAGACGGCACCCAGGGTGTTGGTGCGCGATCGCAAATGGCCGAGGGTACGCAAAAACTCAAAGGAGTGTCGTTTTTTTTGCAGCGGATAGGTTTCGGCATCCGCCGTACCGAAGACCGTAATCGCTTGTCCCCGCAGTTCGACCCGCTGCCCCTTACCGGGCGACTCTACCAGTTGGCCCGTAATGGCCACCGCCGACCCGGTGGTTAGTTCCTTAACCACGGTGTCGTAATCGGCCAGGTCGGCATTGAGCACCACCTGCAACCCCGCCATAGCCGAGCCATCATTGACATCCACAAAGGTGAACCCCTTAGATTCCCGCTTGGTGCGTACCCAGCCTTGAACGGTAACCATTTGGCCGGGTTCTCCAGCCTTGAGAATGTCTCGAATGCGCGGCATAGGGATCGTTGTAAGTAATCAGCAAAAATGGGCTGTCCCCTATTCTGACCTATGTTGGAGTCAGGGTGGGCAATTGATTGGTCCAGGTGGCGGTCGATCCAGCCATGCCTTCCCGAGGGCATGACGCCTAGCCACGCCCAGCACCACGCCGATATCCCTGGCGGACCATGGTCATCATCCAGATCGACACTGTCTTCATCCACAGACACAGAAGTTTAAGACCACTCTGGAGTTCGGCATGATTGGCTTCTTCCAGCTTGAAGGGGTAAAGCTCGGCCTAGGGTCGCCGTTCATGACGACTCACTAAAATGTGATAGTCCCTCGCGGCCCCAGCTAGAGTCTGACGAGCAGTTGGTTGATTCGCTCTGGCCCATCAAACTTTAGGAGAACCCAACGGCCCCAGCAGTAGAAACGGCCAGGGCATTTCTAGATCGGGCACCCATGCGGCATAGGGCCGTAGCCCCGGCACCGCATAGGGGAGCACAAACCGTAGCGATCGCAGGGAGGCTGGCTGTTTATCATCGGCATCCACCACCCCATACTGCCTGGCCAGCTCGGCCACGATCTGGACCTGTCCGCTGCGGCGCAAACTGTTGGGATCCGCAGCTAGGGCAGCAATCACCCGCCCAGTCAGCAACGGAGTTTCCCAGTTGTACTGCGCTTGGATCGCCTGGGCCGGGGCATCACCCCACCCCATCTCCGCCGCAAACTGGGTCATGAGCTCCGTGCCCACAATGCCGGGCCAGATGGCAAGGGAGGTGACGTTGTGGGGTTTGAGTTCTACGGCCATATCCGCGGCCATGCGGTCACAGGCGGCTTTGCCCACTCCGTAGGGCACCCCAAAGATGTAGAACAACCCACCCCAGGAGGATAGGGTACAGATTAGCCCCCGCCGCCGGGGCACCATCAGCCTAGCGGCGTAGAGACTGGCCACGTAGTGACTCCTCAGCCCCACGTTGTTGCACGCATCCCAGAAGGATGGCTCAGACTCCCAAAAAGGCTTGCCATAGGCCTCTTTGAGGGCCGGCACCCCAGCATAGGCATTATTCACCAACAGGTCTAGCTGGCCTGCCTGGTCGGTTTGGATGCGCTCAAAGAGCGCCTTCACCTGGTCATCGTCGCTGTGGTCCACCTGAATGGGAATAGCCACTCCGCCCGCTTGCTCGACCGCCGCCGCCGTTTCCTCCAAGGAGCCCACAGCATCAGCCGTGGCCGTCAGCGTTCGGCCCGTCAGGTAGACTGTGGCCCCAGCCTCGCCCAGGCCCGTGGCAATGCCCTTGCCCAGTCCTCGGGTGGCCCCCGTGACCAGAGCGATCTTGCCTGCTAGTGGTTTCATGGCATTCTCCTAATACCCTCCAAGCCTCACCATACAAGGGATCAGGCGAGAGCTTAGGGTCCGGTCATTCAAGGCGGAAACGAGCCTACTACTGGGGCTTCTGGAAGGCCTTAACCCAGAAGGGATTCCCTTGCTGCCTCTATCCTTCTAACTTTCGATACTAGGGCTGACCTGTTTAGCTAAAGCTTGGCGAGCCAGGCGGGTGACGTAAAGGGTAACCGCCACTGTGGCCAAAAACCCCACTAGGCGCAGAGCCCAGGTCAGGGGGGGGGGAGGAACCTGGTCGGTGGCTCCCAGGCGAGCTAGATCCCCTGCTAGGGAACCAACATACACATACATGAGAGTGCCGGGTACCATGCCAACGGATCCTAGGGCATAGTCTCTCAGGGACACTCCAGTAACGCCAAAGGCGTAGTTCAACAGGTTAAAAGGGAAAATCGGCGAGAGGCGCGTTAGCAAGACTATTTTAAAACCCTCCTGAGCTACGGCCTGGTCAATCGCGGCAAAGTTAGCATTCCCCTGAATTTTTTGACTCACCCAACCCCGGGCCAGATAGCGACCGACCAAAAAGGCTGAGATCGCACCCAATGTAGCTCCGATCAACACATAAATGGACCCCATAATTAACCCAAACACTACCCCCGCTCCCAGCGTCAAAATTGACCCTGGCAAAAACGCCACCGTCGCGCCAATGTAGAGGAGGACAAAGGTAATTCCCCCTATCACCCCTAGGCTGTGGATCCACTCTAGGGCGGCTAACAACCAGGCCTGGGGGCTAATTGCAAGCCAGGGCTCAGCGGTTTCCATCAGGCTTACTGCCATCACCCTGGCCCTGGCAAGAACCGCTAAATCCCAGATGGACATGCCCCCAATTCCTTGACTTTCTAGAGACTGGCTAGGTTCATCATAGAGGCCTGCCCAGGGAGAATTGCCATCATCTTCCCTGAAGAAGTTTCCTGGCAGAGCATCCTAGTACTTCAGGCAGAAATAAGCCTGCTACTGGCATGTCTACAACGCCCTAATCCATAAGGGATTCCCTGCCTGCCCCTATCCTTCTGCCTTCCGAGACTAGGGCCCTCCCTTGGGTTAAGACTGCGGTTTGGCCTCCAGGCAAGGACGCAGCCCATAGTCCACCTTCGTAGCTACGGAAACGGTGTAAGCCTTAATGCCCTCCGCCTCCGAAAAGGTATGATCTCGCAATAGCTCCAGGGCTTTTTGGTCAACCGCTGCGTAGCCAGAGCTCCGCAGCACAACGGGCTCTCCTCGCTGGCTGCCATCGGGATTCACCACGACCCCCAGTCTTACTTCTCCCGGTTCGTTAGCCAGGCAAACCCGTTGAGGATAGGTGACAGAAAAATGGCTACGATCCACCTCTGCGGACAAGTCCTCAATCCCAGTTTCCCCTTGGATGGTCGACTCCCAAGCGCTCAGGTTAGTACTGTAGGCATCGCGGGTAGTGGCCGCTGCAGTATAGCCAAAGCGCCTTTGAACAGAGACTTTCAATCGATCAACCTGAGGCTGAGGCAAGCTGAGAGCAGCAGCATAGGCCATCAGCCGTTCCCCCAGCCCAGAATCGAACAGCGGGCGACTGGGCGGAGGCGGCGTTGAAGGGGGGGTGGGGGCTACGGCTTGAGTATTGCCAGAGGCTGGAGGGCGTGCCCCTACCTCCAATGGATTCGCCCCTGGGTTAGTTTGTGATGCCGGGCGATTACCCTGGGACCTGACCGCCCCGTTAGCAGTCGGCCGACCCCCCGTGGGTTGAGGCTGCGGCACCAGAGGTTGGGCTAGACGCGGCAAAGCCTGGGCTGGTAAGGGATTACCGACCCCGCTCGGTCCTCCTAATAGGGTAGGTGGTTGCTCAGCCACCGTGGCAGGAGGGACACGGGTAATGGCGACACTATCCTGCTCCGGGTCCGGCGGTGGAATCATGGCTTCGTCGGAAGCCCCCGTTGGCAGCATCAAGAAAAGACCATGCAGCCCCAAGGAAGCCAGTAGCATGGGGGCTATCAGCCTTTGCCAGAATGGCTTAGAGGGCTTGGAAGTGGGATAGTGAGGCGTCATAGAAGGTCAGATTGGGGCTAGGCTAACACCCAAAAGAGGGACTATTGCTTCTAATACTAGATACAAAGTTGGCTTAGGTTGAGGGGGATGGGTAACCAGTTCTTCAACCGATCCTGGGATCCCTAGACCAAATAATCACTAACCCAGAAGCTTGCTGGCCTCTAGCTCCAACTCCGACCCCGACGACTGAAATAAACAAAGATGACTGTCCCCCCTTCAAAATTTCAAACAACGGTCGACCACAGTACCCACCACTCAGGTTGTTAATCTGAAATTCCGGGGCTGGAAAAGTACGGGGAATATCTTGGCTCTCAATAAATTGAACATTGCGGGTGAGATATCGCAGCGACACCACATTGGCATGGGGAACGTAGGATTCGGCGCTAATCTCAGTGAAAAAACAGGCCTGCTCTGCGGCCGACCATTCCCCAATGCCCTGGCGGGTGGCATAGGCCGCATAGGGAAAGGCGGTTTCCGTCGAGTCGAAGTCACTATCTCCAGACCCACGGGTCAGGCGAGTAAAAATCTCAACGACTTCTTCCTCCTGGATGAATGTTGCTGGTGGGCTGGGTTGGGGCTCAGCGGTAAAGGCGGGCTCAGCAGGGGTAGGGGCATCGGCCAGAGACGGGTCTGGTGGGGACGTATCCGGGTAAGCGGCTGGAATAAGCGGCTGGGTGGGGGCCGTCGGAGCGGTAGCCTGAGCTGGAGGAGGCGCTGACTCGGGGGGCGGAGCCGTTTCGGGCAATTCTGGCTCCGGCTCTGCCACAGGTAAGGTACCGATACTTAGTAGATCAACAAACTCCTCCTCAGGCTGACTATCCTCTTCGGCCTCCGTCACGGGTCGCGAGGGCACCGGAGCCAGCAAGAGCAATCCGTGTAGCCCAAGCGAAACCACCAACAAAGGGGCGATCAGGGTCTTAACCCAGGTTGGTGGTACTGTGCGATGGGTTTGAACAGACTCTCCCATGAAAATGATTGCCCGCAAGTTAAGGCCGATTAAATCTAAGAGTAATCGTGGAGACAAAGCTAAGGCTGAGTCATCCCACCCCCCCCAATCACTGACTCAGGATAGAAACAAGGCCCCTGGAAGGAGTAGGTCTTTCCAAGGGCTCAATCACTTTCCGGAATCAGCCCTACAGGTGGCTTGGCTTGTAGGGCTGACGAAAGTAAGCATTACGAACCTTTAACCGATGGAACCCGAATTGAAGAACTTGGCATCACCTCAGAAGGGTTCTATCTAGATTTGGCTAGAACTACAGCCCTGCCAAAATTGAGGAGTAACGCTGGTCTGACAGAGGAACATAGCCCACTTCAGGTACGATTTCTGAGGCATTTTCCAGCATAAACTCGACATAGGCACGCACCTCAGGTCGATCACTCAGGCTAGTTTTTTTCACGTATATAAACAAAGGCCGTGACAAGGGTTTATAGGTGCCATCTTCCACATGCTCTGGAGTGGGAGATACACCATCGATGGAAACGGCCCGCAGAGTTCCCTGGTTTTCCAAATAGTAGGCTAAGCCAAAATACCCTAGGGCATTGACATCCCGGGAAACCCCCAAGACCAGAATGTTGTCGTCTTCGCTAGCGGTGTAGTCAGCCCGGCTAGCACCCGCTTCGCCAACAATCACCTCAGTGAAGTAGTCAAAGGTGCCCGAGTCAGTACCCGGACCAAAGAGATCAATGGGGGCATTAGGCCAACTGGGGTCAATCTGATTCCAGCGAGTAATCGTACCCTCCGCGGCAGGTTCCCAGAGCTTTTTGAGCTGCTCAACGGTCATGTTCGTAGCCCAGGTATTGCGAGGGTTGATCACTACTGTCAAAGCATCAGTAGCAATGGGGACTTCAACATATTCAATTCCAGCGGCCTTGCAAGCATCGGCCTCAGAGGACTTAATCGGACGGGAAGCCCCGGTAATATCTAGCTCACCAGCACAAAACTTTTTGAAGCCACCCCCGGTTCCTGATACACCCACAGTGACTTGAACATTGCGATTCTCCGCCATGAATTCCTCTGCCATGGCTTCACTGATGGGAAATACGGTGCTAGAACCGTCAATCTGGATGGTCGTATTCTGAGAAAACGCACTGGGAGCAGCTAGTCCCAATGTCAACAGAGCGGTCATGGTCCCAGCTAGGACATAGCGGTTAAACTTTTGTCTACTCAGGTTCATACAACACTCTCCATGGCGCTTTCAAAGACATCAATTGGGCCATTAGGGAGAATATCGGCTCAACCCTAAGAGAAGCCGATGGTTTGAGTAAGACCAGGTTCAAAAAGAATTAAGCAAAAGTTAATTCTCTCGGCGAGCGTGGGGTTCTTGGCCCACCGGAGTCTTCTTCCTGGTTAGAAAGATAGCGGTTCTCGTCGGCGTGAGGTGCCTGGGGAAGGCTGAAACACCTACCCAGCAGGGCTTCCGCTGGACTTTATCCATTCAGGAACCGTTATGGTTTGATTCGGCTAGGGTCGGGACTTGGCTCATTCCACTGCCAAAGAAACTCGATTCCCCCCAATTGCTCGCAAATCCGTTAACAGAGCGGCTACCTGGCTGTAGCTCAGATCCCGATCCGCCTTCAACACCAGCTTGCCATTTGGGTTTTGCGCAAAGTAAGCGCGTACTTGCTGAGCCAGTTGGTTAAAGGCCAGGGTCTCATTGCCGAGCACCAGCTTACCTTCCTTATCCAGCCCTACGACCATGGCTTCAATCTCTACCACCTGGGTTTCCCCCAGGTCATCGCCAGCGACCGATCGCGGCAAGCGCACATTTAACAACTGCTGGCCGGTCAAGCTCATGGAAATGATGATGAAAAAGGTCAGCACCGTCATCAGCACATCCATCATAGGCACCAGGTTCACCTCAGGAATCTGAGACCCTGACTGGCGATTTTTGAAACGCATAAAGCTCGGCTCTAAATGGGGGAATGGGTTTAGTATAGGAGGCTAATTCCAGTCTCAGCTAGCTCTGCATCAATAACAGCGGCATCGACAAACATCAGGGTTAACGGGCAAGGGTGAACTGGCGTTCCATAGAGTTGAGCAGGGGCAAAATGCCCCTCCATAGCCATGTTGTCTAAACGCCTTTCCTACGGATTACGCTCTCTATTACATCAGGAGTGGCTATGGCTGCTCCTTTGGGCCGGTGGGTTGATACTGCTCAGCCACCCCCAGCAGAGTTTGATGGCCTACGACGAGGGCTACTACGCCCAGCAAGCTCGCTGGATGCTAGAGAAAAATGACTGGATTACCGTGGGCTGGTGGGGATCCCCCATCTTCGATCGCACCATTGGGGCCCAGTGGTTGATTGCACTCAGCTATCACTGGTTTGGTCGCAGTGAGTGGGCTGCCCGCCTGCCCAGTATAGTGGCCTCCGTAGTTTCCATTTTTTTAACCTGGCGAATTGGGCGACGACTCCTGCCCCCCACCGCTGGCCTTTGGGGCGCCGCCATTCTGGCGGTAATGCCCCTGTGGATGCAATCAACCAAACTGGCTACCCAGGATATGGTGCTGGTGGCTCTAGAGCTGTTTGCCATTTGGGCCCTGCTCCACAGCGAAGACCACCCCCACCAGCGGATTGGTTGGGGTATGTTGGCGGGCATTGCCCTCAGCATCGGTTTTCTGGCTAAAAGCGTGATGATTGTCCTGCCAGCGATCGCCCTGCTGCCTTACTTGATTTGGAGCCATAGGTCCAACCGCCACCTCACCAACCTTGGGCTCTACTACGGGCTGCTGTTTGGGGCTGTGCCCTCGGCCATTTGGCTCAGCCGGAGCGTTGCCCGCTACGGCCCGCTGCCCCTGAACCAACTCTTCGAGAAAGTTATTTTACTCTCCCGGGCGGGCTCTGAGAGCGCCACCCCAGCCACCTTTCAATCCACCACCACGATCACTTACTACCTGTGGCATATTCCTGCTACTACCTTTCCCTGGGTACTCTTTGCACTGGTGGGGGCCTGGTTGCTCTGGCGTCATCCCCAGGTGGGCCGCCGCACCCTCTGGTTGGGGTATCCTGTCGTGCTGTTGATGCTGCTCAGCCTGTTTGATACCCGCACCTGGTACTACTCTCTGCAGATCTACCCTTTTCTGGCCTTGCTGGCCGGGGTGGGGTTGGAGCATCTGGGTCGGTGGTACCGATCCAGAGCACCGCGACGCTATCGGGTAGCTGTGGGCCTGAGTTGGGCGATTGGCGTGCTAGCCATTCTCTTCCTGTCGGCGGGGGCCGCCCTACTGCTGACTCCAGGAGAACTCATTGGCGATGAAATTCGCCCCTACGGTTGGCTAGGTGTGTTGGGCGGAGTTGGCTGGCTGGTGCCCTGGCTAATGGCTGTGAACCGCCCACACCGAGTTTCCTTGCTACAGCAAAAACTATGGCAGTGGGGCTGGTTACTGGGGCCCTGGTTGGGCATTGCCGCCGCCTTTTTAACCGGCCTCTGGGGCAACTACAGCCCAGCTATTAAAACTGCCCTGACTACGGAGCCAATCGCCCCGATTCTGGCCCACCATGCCATTCACATGATTCAACCTGGCGGCGATCGCGACACTATTTTACTGACGTTCTACACCCCTCACCTGGGCCGTCCCCTCACGGACTGGAGCCAAATCCCCTCCGAGGAATACGCCTGGGGCAATGGCCGGATCGTACCTCTGCCCGAAGCTGGCGGCTACGAAATCATTGCCACCCTGGGCGATTGGCACCTGGTGCGGGCACCATTTCTGCCGCCCATGACACCGCGGGGATAGCAAGGGCCAGGTTGGCTGGCTTTCGACCAGGGTTTGGTGGTAACTCCGGTGAAGGAGGCGAGAATAGGGGTTTCAGCTCTCTTACACGGCTGTGAAGCTAACCAGCGATTGAATCGGTCGATCGGAACAATAGGGCACCTCGATTAATTGCCTTTTGGCGGATTTCAGGAGACTCGAACCCTTGGCATCACGTTGTCAGTCTCACGAAAATCTGAATCTTTTGAGGTGCCCAATAGCTTGTAGAGCCCCAGAGTTCCCTGATATACTCAATTCTATTGAAGGGGAGTAGCTTCTGATAACATTCAGAGGTCTGTGGTCAACATGCTGGTGATGAGCCTGGCCCAGACGACTCGATAGCCTAGTGCTTCAAGCCTAATCGTGTCCAGCGAGACCTTCACTTAGTTCACATCTAGCTGGATGTGAGCTTGGTGAGGCCTATGCTTTTCTCTCCAGGTTCCCTCAAGCTAGATCAATTCCTTGAGAGGGGCCCCATGATTTTTTCAGATTTATTGACTGCTTTTACCGCTGGTTTACTTCTGGTTGGCTTAGCCGAGTTAGGGGATAAAACCTTTTTCATTGCGGCGCTGCTGGCCATGAACTATTCCCGGCGGCTTGTTTTTTTAGGTGCCTTTGCCGCCCTAGCTATGATGACCCTGCTGGCCGTCACCATGGGTCAGGTAATCGGCTTTTTACCCGAGCGTTGGGTGCACATTGGCGAGGTGGTTTTATTTGCCTCCTTTGGCCTCAAATTACTCTACGACGGCTTTCGCATGGGCAACAGTTGCTCCAGCGAAGATGAAGAGGAGGAAGCCAGGGCGGCGATCGCCTCCGCTGAGGCTGGTCAGGTTGATCCCCAAGCCCTTTCGGCTTTGGGCATTGCGGGTAAAACCTTTGGCCTGGTGTTTTTAGGTGAGTGGGGCGATCGCACCCAAATTACCACGGTCATGCTGGCCGCTAGCCATTCTCCGGTGGGAGTCGCCCTAGGAGCCCTGTCGGGGTTCTTTCTCTGCATTGGACTGGCAGTGGTTGCCGGGCGGCTAGTGGCTGGGCGCCTATCGGAACGCTTTATTACCCTGTTCGCCGGGGTGTTGTTTATGGCCTTTGCCCTGGGGGCCGCTGTGCGGAGCTTTGCCTAGTGGGGGAACTCCCCCTGAGTCTAGAAGTAGGTTAACCTGAGTTCGGGTTAAGCCGATAGCGGAAGAGCGAAGTCAAGATTGACTGAGGGCTTC
>DVEE01000283.1 GCA_015295885.1 Leptolyngbyaceae cyanobacterium M65_K2018_010 | reverse complement strand
CAACGTATTTTCAAGGTTTTTGGGACTTGTGTCAGGCAGCCAGAGTATTGAGTGTACAGGTAGGGTGATCATCGGAGGCTTGCGACTCTTTGGCGAAGGCTTTTTAACGCAGCATTTGTATTTTGCTCAAAGGCTAGCTTCAGTGTCTCTAGGACTAACTGGGAAACCGGGAAGCTGGGAAAATAACGGCTGCTGGGTTGTAGAGAGTAAGCCTGACTTTGGAGTTTATAAATCAGGAGCTGGTCTTGCCTGAACAGCCATACTTCAGGAACCTGGTAGGGCAGATAGTCATTGATATCAGTGTAGCTGGTCACGTCTACCTCAATCACCAGATCGGGGGCTGGATCAACCTCCCAATTAATTCGGTCTTTGCCAGTAACCGCTGCCCAATGATCAATGTAGAAGCAGTAATCTGGCTCAATTCCACTGACTTCGACCAGTTCCATCGTTATTGGGGTAAAGGCGGTATAGTCCTGTTCTAGTGTCTCCAGCAAAACTCTGACGATGGCTGCGATCACATCCGCTTCTCGCCCATGTTTGGGTAAGGGTGCCATTAGCAGAATTTCTCCCGGTCGATATTTAATTCGAGGTAGTTGACGATCGCCTAACTGGTTGACGAGTTGCTGATAGTCTTTCCAACTGCCAGGAAGCCGCAGCACTGCACCAGGGGGTAACTGAATGGTCTTGGGTGTGACTACTGTAAACATTGCACTAGTCCCCTCCAGACTTAACTTTTAGTCTCAATTAGGGTATCAATTTAAGCCGGGACAGGTTGACCGTACCAGGGATTGGGCTGTTGTAACGAAGTAGACCGTCTAGGCATGGGTAACCCCGTGAAGATTACCCAAGACTGGCTCAAGGAGGTCAGAAAACGGATGGCCAAAGAGTCGCTGAGGGGTGGTCGTCTCATCTGGGTGCTTAAGGTCAAAACTGTCGAGGATAGTGAGCACCGTCAAGGCCTAGGTCGACAAACCCCGAGCAGCGTGATGCCGCTGGGCGAGGTAGTCATTGCGGGGATTTTGAGGATATCTGACCTGCCCGGCAGGCGGGGACAAAAGGGGGCTGCGGTCCGGTCACGCGCCGTCGGTGACCCTTGCGTGGCAGTCGGTGGTGGCGTCGGTCTCGTCCGCGAGCCGGGTCACGATGTAGGTCAGCTCCCATTCGAAAGGTCGTCAATCGAGCGGCTAATGCCTTTCGGATGGCCGCCCAGACGCTCCATCGTTCCCAGTCTGCCCTGGGGGCATTTTATCGGCGGATGAAGGCTCGCTTGGTAACCCCTAAAGTGATCACCGCGACGGCCCATAAGCTGGCACGTATCTTTTATCATCTCTGGCGTTCGAGAGAGGCGTATGATGCCCCCGGGGCTGAGGCCTATGAGCAGCAGTATCGACAGCGACTGATCAAGAGCCTGAAGCAAAAGGCCCAGACCCTAGAATTGGCAATGGTTCCAAAGGATTCTCTACCTTAGTCCCCGCAAAGTGTTTCTTAGGAGAAGGCAGAGGGCAGAGGGCGGAGAAATAGTGCTTTAGGGGGCAGGGGATGGGAGGGCGATCGCCTCGGCGTTCCTTAACTGAAACTGTAATGACATCTGATCGACCGGATAGATCAAGAGATTCTGCTGCAGGTTTTCTAGCGAAGATCGACCACGCACCAGGTCCCAGCGAAAGTGACGCAGCAGTTGCGCCAGCATGAGGATCGCCTCTAGCAGTGAGAGGTGTTCCCCCAGGCTGGGAAACAATGCAACGGTTCTTAGCTATGGTAAAAGCAGCCTGAATATTGAGGCTTCTATTATGACCTCCGCAACTAACCGCGTTCGATGGACTACAGCAGATCTAGAGCTGTTTCCTGACGACGGCAAGCGCTACGAAATCATTGATGGAGAGCTGATTGTGACCAGAGCCCCGCGATGGAGCCATCAGGAAGTGACTGGTAGAATCTTTGCTGCCCTAGATAACTGGTGCCAGGATACAGAGCTTGGGCGAGTGGCAATTAACCCTGGCATCATTTTCACCGATGAAGATAACGTGATCCCCGACGTGGTATGGGCTAGCAACGAGCGGTTAGACGTTCTGATGGATGAGGCTGAACATTTAACCGGGGCTCCTGAGCTGGTGGTAGAAGTGTTATCCCCAGGGAAGAAAGACGAGCAGCGAGATCGCCAGCTTAAGCTCAAGCTATATTCCCAGCAGGGAGTACAGGAATATTGGATTGTCGATAAGACTCTACGACAAGTCCAGATTTATCGTCGGGATAATGCTGTGCTGACCCTGGTCGTCACTCTGCAGGCGGCTGACAGTCTTACCTCACCGCTTCTGCCTGATTTTGCCTGCCCCCTGAGCCGGGTCTTTGGCCGGAATTAACCCTGTCGCCAGTCAAGAAAAGGATGAAGGCAGAAGTGAGAGGGAGGCCGGGCTTTGCCCGGGCAAAGCAGGAAGAAGGGCTTTGTATGGAAACAGCTTGCCTTTTAGGATGGCCTCGCCATCAGCGCTTTAGCGCTGGTGAAGGTTTCAGGCTAACCTAGACGGTCAGCACAGGCCAGGACTGGAGCGGAGACTTGAAGGGATTCT
>DVEE01000565.1 GCA_015295885.1 Leptolyngbyaceae cyanobacterium M65_K2018_010 | reverse complement strand
GTGGTTGGCAATGATGAACTCTAAGCGGGCCAGACCTACCCCGTCGCAGGGGATGGAGGCGAGACTAAAGGCTTCTTCTGGATTGCCCACATTCATCAGGATTTTGGTGCGGGTACGCGGCAGGTTATCGAGCTGGGTTTCCACCACTTCAAAGGGCACCAGGCCCGCGTAAACCTTACCCTCTTCGCCCTCCGCGCAGGAGACCGTAACCGGCTGGCCGGTTTTGAGCACCTCGGTCGCGTTGCCGCAGCCCACGATCGCAGGAATACCCATCTCACGGGCAATAATCGCTGCATGGCAGGTTCGCCCCCCCTGGTTGGTGATGATGGCGCTGGATTTTTTCATGATCGGCTCCCAGTCGGGGTCGGTCTTGTTGGTGACCAGCACCTCACCTTCCTGGAATTCGGCAATGCGATGGACATCCATGATCACCCGTGCCTTGCCGGCCCCAATCATTTCGCCCACGGCTCGACCGGTGGTGAGTACATCGCCGCTGCCATTGAGCTTGTAGCTCTTGATGACGTTGCCATTTTTCTGGGATTGCACCGTTTCAGGCCGGGCTTGAACGATGAACAGTTCGCCAGTAATACCGTCCTTAGCCCACTCAATGTCCATCGGGGTTTCTTTGCCCCGGTGCTGGCTGTAATGGTCTTCGATGATGCAGGCCCACTGGGCCAGGGTGAGGACTTCATCATCACTGATGCAGAACTTCCTGCGGTCGGGTTCGGCCACGGGCACATTCTTGGTTTCTTTGCCACCGCCGATGTCGTAGATCATTTTGATTTCTTTGCTGCCCAGCCGTTTTTCTAGAATCGGGCGCTTACCCTCCTTGAGGGTGGGCTTAAAGACAAAGTATTCATCGGGGTTAACGGCCCCTTGCACCACGTTTTCACCCAGACCGTAGGCGGCGGTAATCAGGGCGGCGTTCTTAAAGCCGGTTTCCGTATCAATGGAGAACATGACGCCAGAGGTGGCCAGGTCAGAGCGCACCATCTTTTGCACCCCCACCGAGAGGGCGACGGAGAATTCATCGAAGCCGTCGATGCGTTCGGCGTACTGGTGGCGGTAGGAAATGGCGCGATCGGTAAACAAGGAGGCAAAACACTTGTGGCAGGCTTCTACCACCCCTTTGACCCCATGAACATTCAGGTAGGTCTCCTGCTGACCAGCAAAGCTGGCGTCGGGCAGATCTTCAGCGGTGGCGGAGGAACGCACCGCCACATCTAGGTCGCTGGCAAATTTGCGGCATTCTTCGGCGTATTCCCCCTCAAAGCGATCGCAAAAATCCGTATCCTGGCCGTAGCGTTCGCATAACCGCAGGTAAGCGCTACTAATGGCGGCTTCGAGTTCGGGGGGGAAGGGGGTATTCATCACCATGGCACGAGCCTGCTTACCCCGGGCCCGCAGGTCCAGCACATCATCTAAATCGAGATCGGCGAACAGGTCTCGCAATTGGGCTTCCAACCCAGCCTTTTCAATGAAGTAGCGATAGGCAAAGGCCGTCGTCGCAAAGCCCGTGGGGACATTGACGCCCTTGGAGCTGAGCTGCTGGATCATTTCACCCAGGGAGGCGTTTTTGCCCCCCACCAGGGGAATATCGTCGATGCCGACTTCCTCAAACCAAAGGATAAAGGCCTTGTCTTTAGTAGTTTGGTTAGATAAATTACCTTCTGGACGATGGGATAACACCATAGTAATTCTCCAAATTCAGTGGGCTTGAATTTACGGATAGAAGGCGTAAATTCCGACGAACCAATCGAACCTAGACGCGCCAGACTAACTGCCTAGTTTAGCCCTCGGCAAGCTAATTCCCGGGCCCAGGGCCGACCTACGGTCATGGTTGGCTACCCGGCAGGGTAGGTTTTGGTGATCCCCATGGGTGGCCCTAGAAGGGCCAAAATATTGGGTAGCTGGAAGGCACGAAAGAAATAATTGGGCAAGACTATGCCCTAATGGTCCCGTGCGTGAACTTGGGGATCGCACCCATGTTGATGGGTTCAAACAAAGATAAAACAATGCCCTTCAAGGCAATAAATCACTCCTTGAAAGCTGTTTTAGAACGGCTGGTTAAGCACGTTATGGACAGCCTGAAATGGATTGTTCTACTTCTCCATCGTAGAATTTTGACAGCCGACAGGTAGTTACTGATACGGTTTCTTAAGGTTCTAGTTTTCAAGTCTTAATCTTTAACCAAAGAAATCCTAGGGCCTCAGCCTGGATGGGGGGCCTGGCCCTAGCGTAGACCGAGGCCGTGGCACTCAGACCTTGCTATCCTGTGGGCCGGAACATAACACCGGCTAGACCGCCATATAAGTGGGATGAGGTACTTCGCGACGATCCCCCTTACCCCCTGATTAAAGCGGTGAAAGGATAAGACTCCAACCGCTAGAAACCGGGGGTCTAGAACCCAGAAACCCCATACCGCTCTGAAACCAGAACCGCAAATATTACTGAATGATTAAGTAGTCAACCAGGTGCGCTGTCGAGGTATTCTTAGAGGGTGTCGTGCTTGGAGAGCAAAGCCCCGATGTCAGAGTCCTTACCCACTTCGGTAACCTCGCGAACTGCCA
>DVEE01000575.1 GCA_015295885.1 Leptolyngbyaceae cyanobacterium M65_K2018_010 | reverse complement strand
GCGGTCACCTGTTCGCTAGCCAATACGTACAGAAAGTCTTGGGCCGGATCAAATTGGGCCGCTAGAATGGACCCGCCGACCTGTAATAGTTCTTCCTCCTGGCCCTGGCTGGTCACCAAAAACAGGGACTCGGTAAAGCGCTTGGCCGGGTCATTCTGGTTAAAGTTGACCATGGCCGCCGCCGAGCCATCCCGGGTAATATCCAGTACCCGACCATAGTTGGGCAAAAAGTCGAGGGGTTGCCCGGGGTTCTTGGAATGGGCTGGCTCTAGTTCAATAATGGCGGTGCCTTCACCCTGGAGCAGCACCAGAGACTGACTATCGGGCCCGATTAAAAAGTCGCCGCCGGGGTCTGTGTCGAGGCGGTAGGGGGGCCTGCCTTGGCGCACTACCCAGGGGCCAAAATCCGCCGGGTTTGCCTGGTTAACCCGCTGGACTACGATGGTTTGGCCATCTGGCGAGAGGTCAAACTTGAGGTTTTGGTAGTCCCGGTTATCGAGGACTAGCTCCAGTTCACCGGAGGCCGCCGGGGATCTCCTAGCCCGCCACCGCTGCCACAGGGAAGGGGGCTCGGCCATAGGATCCACTGGTGGCTGGGGCTGAATGCCGGTGGTGACGGTGTACAGTTGCTGGTTCATCAACCCCTCGGTCTGACTGGCATCAATGGCGGAGAACAGCACCTTATCCCCCAGGGGGTAGGGTTCAAAGTCCAAAACCGCCAGATTTTTGGGGGTTAGAATGACCCGCTCCTGGTGGTTTAAATCGGTCAGCACTAACCGATGGGCTTCTTCCCCCTCAACCCCGATGTACAGAAAGCCGCGTTTCCGGGTTTGAAATTCTCCTTGAAAGGGCTCAAACCGTCCTGGCTGATCGGTCTGGGCCGAGTAGCGATCGCGGGCGGTGGGCAGCTTCACCGCAAAGGATTGGCCGTAGGGGATCGGATCGGTCACAGTGTAGGCCATGCGCCGCCCCGCCCAACTCACTTTGCCCGCTAGGGGCGGATCAAGGGTCAGGTTGGCTTCTACACTGGCTGGGTCCATGGGGCGGCTAAAGGTGAGTAGGAAAGCTCGATCTTCCACCCCTACCTGGCGGTTTTGCCAGCTAAAATCTCGCACCTTCGCAGTGGCATGATCCCCAAAGAACATCAGCCCAGCCATCCCCACCGCCAAGATCGCCATCACCGATAAGGCCACCCGATCCAGGGGATGGCCCTGGTGAGCCGGAGTAGCACGACGGGAGGGGCGGCGCGAACGACGGGGCATGACTAATACTCGTAGGGATTACGCGGCTCAGGAATTTCTGTCAGGGTGGGCGCACCGATCACCAACTGGCGTTTTTGGTTGAGGGTTTCGGTGCTCATCTCCCCCCTGACCTCGAGCCAAGTATCTACCGCTGGGCGGGGTGTGCCCGCTGGCAGCCTGACCGGCAACCCCACCGGATAGGCATCGGCGGCACAGCAGGTGAGGACAAAGCGAGAAATCATGAAAAAATCTTCGGGCCAGTCAGGCATGTGGGTGACAAAACCCGTCACCTGAACCGGCTGGCCAGTGTAGGCGTCGGGTTCGGGATAGACATTCAGAGTCCGCACCCAGTCCACAATGGTGCGTTCCTCTGGGGCACCTGTGAGCACAAACCGTTCTGGCCGCGAGCGAGTTTGCCCCAGCACGTCGGTAATGCCCCGCTGGAAGGCGGTTTCGCTGGTAAACGGGCGGGGACTATAGAGCAGCCCAAACACAGCGATCGCCAGTAACACCCCACTGCTGATTTGCCGGGGTAGCAGGGCCAGGTGTTCCTGGCTGCGGGGGGCGGTGGACCGCTGGGGCGATCGCACCATCCCCCAGACCTGCCAGAGGCGTAAGCTGCCCAGAGTCAGGACCATCACCATGGCCAGATGGGAGAGCCACATATAGTCGGGGTGCAACAGCAGGTAGAGCTTACCCGTCAGGGCAAAGCGGGCCAGCATCAGGCCCCAGAGCACTAGCATGAGGCCATCCATGAGGGCTTGCCAGGGGAAGCGCCGTTTGGGTGATCGCCCCCGGCTGAGGGCCAGCGGAGGGGTCATCGCCACCTCCCTAGGAACCAACCACTAACCGCCATAGAGATTCATCACCAAGGTCAGCAAGAACACCATCTGGGCCGCGAGGGCAAACAGGTAAACAATTGCCCGGCCCTTAAACACCGTCAGCAGTAGGCTGATATTCTTCAGGTCGATCATCGGCCCAAACACCAGAAAGGCCAGCAGCGAGCCACTGGTAAACACCGAGGCAAAGGAGAGGGCAAAGAAGGCATCCACCGTGGAGCAGATGGAGACCACCCAGGCCAGGGCCATCATGGCCAGAATCGAGGTGATGGGGCCCTGCCCTAGGCCCAAAATCATGTCCCGCGGAATGGCCACCTGCACAAAGGCGGCCATGGCGCTGCCCATAATCAGCACCGCTCCCAGTTCCCGCATTTCCAACACCATATTGTCAACCATCATCCGCAGGCGCATCCGCAGTGGCGGTGCCGCCCCGGTGACCTGGGTGAGGACCTGGGCAGGGGGAGCATCGAGCTGGATCACCTGGCCCCCCGACC
>DVEE01000158.1 GCA_015295885.1 Leptolyngbyaceae cyanobacterium M65_K2018_010 | reverse complement strand
TGCGCGCCTGGGGGGAACTGCGCAACCTCTACGACGTCGCCTGGCTGGTGCTCAACAGTGCCGCCTTTCGCACCGAAAGTCGGGGAGGCCATTTTCGGGAAGATTACCCCCAAACCGACCCCGCCTGGCAAGTCCATACCCTGGTGGAGGGCCCTCAGTGGCAAAAATCTCCACCGATTTCCTCTGGCCATAGTTAAATAGAGTGGTTAGGCTAAGTTTGGGCCTAGTTAGGGCTGTCCTGCGGTAAACCCGAGACCATGCAAACTATGGCGACTCAACCTAAAACCCTGTTTGAGCAGTTTCTCGCCCCCCTATTTGAGCGGCTCATTGATCGAGAAGCTCTAATTCGTCTGCGCGATAGCATTGACTGGCCCACCCAGATTGACGCCTTCACCGACCCCCAAGTGGTCTATCCGGAGTACTACACCACCAGCAACTTCCACGGCATCCCAAAGGGTTATCTCAACATCGATGCCGCCCTTACCTACGACCCCATCACCCAGTATGTACTGCCCCCTGGAGAGACCTGGGTGCGGGGGAGTTTAGTCCAGGCGGTGCAGGGGTCGCCCCGGCGTCTGCTTGACTTAGGCTGTGGCACCGGCAGCACGACCCTAATGCTGAAGCGACGCTTTCCGCAGGCTGAGGTGATCGGGCTTGATCTTTCCCCACCTATGCTGGTCATGGCCGCCCACAAGGCCAGGGTCGCCAATCTAGAGGTGACCTTTCGCCATGGCAATGCTCTGGCCACCAGCTTTCCCGACGCCTCCTTTGATGGGGTGTGTGCTACTCTGCTGTTTCACGAAACGCCCCCCGCCGTAGCCAAGGCGATTCTGCAAGAAAGTTTTCGCCTGCTCAGTCCTGGCGGGCAAGTGCTCATCCTGGATGGCAACCAACGCACCCTGCGGGCTACTGACTGGCTCAACACCGTATTTGAAGAACCCTTCATTCGCGCCTATGCCCAGGGGAATGTGGATGCCTGGCTAGGCTTGGCTGGCTTTGAGAGGGTGCGCACGGAGGATGTGTTTTGGCTGAATCAGCTGAGCTATGGCCTGAAGCCCAGGTCCGTCGC
Source organism: Leptolyngbyaceae cyanobacterium M65_K2018_010 (assembly GCA_015295885.1). Lineage (GTDB taxonomy): Bacteria > Cyanobacteriota > Cyanobacteriia > Phormidesmidales > Phormidesmidaceae > Nodosilinea. The sequence goes on along the minus strand of DVEE01000158.1, from coordinate 1,509 downwards.
CGAGCCCACGCCCACCGAACCACCCCAAGACTGGGCCGAATGGGAAAATCCCTATCCAGGGGCCGGCCCACTGCCCCAACCGGCCTAACCGGGTTAGAGCATCCAAGGACGGGGGAATCGGGATGGGTTCGGTGTAGCAGATCAGCCAGGGGAGATACCACTTGTACGAACAAAGGGATCTTTGGAGCACGCTAGAGCCTGCCCCCCCCCCGACCCCAGGAAATGGGCAAGGGACTGTGATCCTGGCCCAGGATGGGGAGGTGATCTTCTACGCAAATTTCTTCACGCCGATGGAAAGCGATCGCCTCTTTCACGACCTCTACACCGGCATCCACTGGTGCCAGGAACACCTACAGATGTTCGGCAAACAGATTCCGGCACCGAGGCTGACGGCCTGGCATGGCGATGTCGGCAAGTCCTACACCTATTCCCGGTTAACCCATCACCCTCAGCCCTGGACGGCGCCCCTTACCCTGATTAGGAAGAGAATCGAACCCATTGCCCAGGTGCAGTTTAACGGGGTTCTGCTCAATCTTTACCGCAACGGCAATGACAGTATGGCCTGGCACAGTGACGACGAGCCCGAACTGGGTCCCAACCCCATCATTGGATCCGTGAGCCTGGGCGGCACCCGCCATTTTAGGTTCAGGCATCGATACCAAAAGGCTAACCCGGTAGGGGTCAACTTAACCCATGGCAGCCTGCTGATCATGGGAGGCTCTACCCAGCACTTTTGGCAGCATCAACTGGCTAAAACCAGCCGACCAGTCCGCCCTCGCATCAATCTCACCTTCAGAGTGATTCGGTAGCCCCGCTCATTCCCTCAGGAAACCGTGGCCTAAGGTTCTCAACTCTATATCAGCAATTCTCATTTTGATGCCCCTGTACTGTTTTCCAAGACTTGAAGTCACCTTACGAGGCATCTTGCCTACGAAGGAATGGGACTTTCGGCACCCATCGTTGCGTCAAAATTGAGAATGGTTCTCATACTGAGAATTGCTGGCTGGTCATTGACCGTCTCGATAATCGGACGCTTGCGCAGTAGAATCTTGTCCAGCAGCGGCATTAGCGCGTTTTTCATATTCTTGCGGCGTTTGGTCATCAGCTCTAGGCCACGCTCAAAGAGCAACTTGAAGAGCGCCTGCAAAATATATCCTCGATCGGCAAACAGCTTTCCCACCAGGTCTTGGGTCATATCGGGAACCGGCTTGCGGTCGTCGGTATTGCCCGGTGTTAGGGCAACGGCCAGCAACTCGCCGTAGTCGTTGATGATGAGGTGCAACTTGAAGCCGAAATACCACCCCACTGAGGATTTGCCCCACCCCGCCAAGCCCTTGAAGGTCTTATGAGCCTGAGCTCGCTGGAGGTGGCAGACCGCCACCGAGGTGGAATCGATGAAACTGATGCCGGTCACCTCGCCCAAACAACAGGTGTTCAGAAAACTCACTAAGGCCATAAAACTCCAAGGCATTAGCTCTACGAACCGTCCGTAGCTGACCAAATGGGGAA
>DVEE01000561.1 GCA_015295885.1 Leptolyngbyaceae cyanobacterium M65_K2018_010 | reverse complement strand
AAAGATCCCGGGTGGTTACACCATCGATGGCTTCCACGATGTCCCTAGGTTGTATTCCCGCCTGCTCTGCCGGCGATCCCTCGATCGGGGCAATCACCCGCAACCAGCCGGGATCCTCATCCTTGGTGATCTGCAGGCCGACCCCGGTCAACTCTCCCGAGGTGTTGGTTTGTAGACTACGGTACTGTTCGGGGGGCAGCAGGCGAGTGTAGGGGTCATCCAGACTGGCCAACATGTCGCGAATCGCCCGATAGGTCTCCTCCCGGTTAACCAGGGGGCGATTCAGGGCCCGCTGTCGAGTAAACCACCAGTTCTGATGATTGAAGGTTTCATCCACATAGGAGCGGTTCACGATCCGCCACACCTCGGCCACCAGGTTCTGTTCCTCGGTTAGAGCCCAGGCGGGTTCAGCCCTTACCCCGCCCATCACTAAAAATAGGCACAAACTCAGACTCAATAGGCGTAGCAGTGATCCCATAGACCTCGCAACCTGGAACATCCCTATTGTTCATATTGACGGATTCGGGGCGAATTCAACCAGCCTGAACTGCCCTGGCCCGGCAGGGTATGTAAAAAAATATTACAAATCCATCCCGAACCTCTCATCTGGCGAGGGTCCCAAAGCCCCAGGTAAGATGCTTTGGGCGGTTGGCAGTTGGGTGCCGCAGCAGCTACACCGCGAGAAATTGCAGGGTGCGGATCTCCGTTCCGGCGTTACGGCTATGTTACATTTTTCATTGACCGCAATTATTCATATTTAGAGTTTTCCGCTTCATGTTTACCAAGCAAGTTACCGACTCTAAGGCCTATCAATGGTTTAACGAGCGGCTGGAGATCCAAGCCCTGGCCGATGACATCTCCAGCAAGTATGTGCCGCCCCACGTAAACATCTTCTATTGCCTGGGTGGGATTACCCTAACCTGCTTCCTGATCCAGTTTGCGACGGGGTTTGCCATGACCTTTTATTACAAGCCCACGGTCACGGAAGCCTTTAACTCCGTTCAGTACCTGATGACGGAAGTTAACTTCGGCTGGTTAATTCGGTCGATTCACCGTTGGTCAGCCAGCATGATGGTATTAATGATGATCCTCCATGTGTTCCGGGTGTACCTGACCGGGGGGTTCAAGAAGCCTCGGGAACTCACCTGGGTGACGGGGGTGGTGTTGGCGGTGATTACTGTAACCTTTGGGGTCACCGGCTACTCTCTCCCTTGGGACCAGGTTGGATACTGGGCCGTCAAGATCGTCTCTGGGGTACCGGGGGCTATTCCTGTGGTCGGTACCACGGTGGTTGAGCTGATGCGCGGAGGTGAAGCGGTGGGTCAAGCCACCTTAACCCGGTTCTACAGTCTCCACACCTTCGTGTTGCCCTGGGCGATCGCAGTGTTCATGCTGCTCCACTTCTTGATGATTCGTAAGCAGGGTATCTCGGGGCCCTTGTAGGCAGTCCCCGCCAAGCACTTCATCTTTGACCGTTTCGATAACCTGCCCAGGCAGGTTTTACATCCTTAGAGTTTTGGGCCCAGCCCAGTTTTGAGAGGAGAACATTAACCATGGCAACCATTAAAAAGCCGGATCTGAGCGATCCTAAGTTGAGAGAGATGCTCAAGCAGGGCATGGGCCATAATTACTATGGCGAGCCTGCTTGGCCCAATGATCTGCTCTACATCTTTCCTGTGGTGATTTTGGGCACCATTGCCTGCTGCGTCGCTTTGGCAGTCCTAGACCCCGCTATGGTGGGCGAACCCGCTGACCCCTTTGCCACCCCCCTGGAAATTTTGCCCGAGTGGTATCTCTACCCTACCTTCCAGATTTTGCGGATTGTGCCCAATAAGCTTTTGGGGATTGGGGCGATGACGGCCATTCCCTTGGGTTTGATGCTAGTGCCCTTCATTGAGAGCATTAACAAATTTCAGAATCCCTTCCGCCGCCCCGTGGCTACGACGGTCTTTCTGTTTGGCACCCTAGTGACCCTGTGGCTGGGCATTGGGGCTACCTTCCCGATTCAAGAGTCTCTGACCCTGGGCCTGTTTTAGATTTATTTCCCTTGGATCGTTGATTGAGGGCTGGCGTACAACCGTTAAGTTGGCGTCAGTCCTTTTTTTGAGTATTGTTCCTCTCCTAATCCCTTGCCCCCAGCTAGACCCCAGGGTGTAGGCGCTTTTAGGGTTTGGGCCTAGAGGTGTGACATGGCTAATCCATTGCGGCAAGAGCAGCTTGAGGTAACCAGCCGGTTAGATCTAGTCAGCCAGGTGCAGCACTGGTTTCATGGGGTTTGCTCCTCCTTAGACGAAGATTTTGCCTGGATTCGCCCTTACTCTGACCGGTTAGAGTTAGCCTTAACCGAGGGATTCACCAATGCGGTGCGTCATGCCCATGCCCATCTGCCCGCGGACACCGTCATCCAGATTGATCTGGCCCTGGCCCTTGACCAGGTGGAAATTCGCATTTGGGATCAGGGCCACGCCTTCGATCCGCAACTGCTGCCAGAGCCCCAGCCAGGGGAACTGCTAGATAGCGGCTATGGGTGGTTCTTACTCCGCCGTTTGGCCGACCAAGTGACCTACAAAAGGCATCGGGATGGGCGCAACTGCCTATCTATCATTCAGCATGGCACCTGCTCAGCGGGCTGACCGACTTAAGGACTCTGGCCCTAGCGCTAAAATGGGGACTGGGGCTAGGGGTAGCTGACCGATGGGGCCTAGGGCTTCACTCCTGGGCCTTGTATTTAGGCTCAGCTATGGAGGGAAATTGTTGTGCACCAACCGGGCTTCAGGCAAATTCAAGTGAAGGGTTCCGGCCTGGGCTGTTGGCTCACCTTGCTGGGGCTGGTTTGGCTGCTGGGGGCTATGGGCCTGGGCTGGCTGATTAAGTCTCTGGCCCTGCTGATTTTGCTAGTGATGTTAACCCCCATTCTGGCGTTTCTTGGCTTCCGCTTTTGGCTGAGGCGTAATTTGGTACAGGCGGCCTGTCCGGTTTGTAGCACCGCCTTAACGGGCCTTAAGGGCACCCAAACCCTCTGCCCCAATTGTGGCACTCCCCTTGAAACCGATGGTCGCGGATTCCAACGACTAACCGAGGAAGGGACCATCGATGTGACCGCGGTAGATGTGGTCGAGGTGGCCGCCGAGGCTGTACCCCAGTTATCTGAAGGTGAAGAGACATTGTAGAACCAAGCTGGTAGGACCAAGCTGGTAGGGCTAAGCTGGTAGGGCCAAGCTGGTAGGGCTGAGTGGGGTGCAACAAAGAGGGTGAGGCTGGTTCGTAGCCCCACCCCTGTCTGCGAAATCAAGCCTGGGGTTAGTTCTGGCTAATCGTTAGGCTATAGCTCGTGGGCACTTGATTGGCATTACCCACGTAGAAGGAGTAGCTGCCTCGGTTGAGCAAACCGGGGGCGTTGATGTTAGCCGTAGGCCCACTGGTGGTATGGCATTCAGTAAAGCCACCGGGGCCTTGAATCAGCAGGGTTAGCCCACCACTGCCGCTGACGGTAATATTGACGGAGGCAAAGTCTTCGTTCACCTGTAGCACCTGAGTGGCTGCGCTAGGAATAAAGCCACAGTTAGAGGATTGACCGGGGTTGACCGTGCCACTGGTTTGGACGGGTTCAGGTAGGGGGGTTTGGGCAACTGGTTGAGCCAACCCTGCCCCGCCCCAGGCCAACGTCAACGCGATGGCGGATAGAGAAACTTTTTGCAGTAGGGATTTCATAGGACAGGACCTCCTCTGGCCTGAGCTGAGTCTGAGCAATGCATCCTGGATCAGGTAAGGGGCGGATGTTCACCTGGTATCCTCTTGCGGTTGGCGTAAACCTTGGAGATACCGAATTCCGCTTCAACTCTAAGGTAGGCGACGCCACTCGCAGATGTGACAGTAACTGTGACAGTTTTCAAAATGCCCAATCGGTTCCGGCAGTTCTAGCCTGCCATAACCTTTAAGACCGGGGATGAGGAGAGCTTTCGAGGCCCACTACTGACCAGGGGCCAGCGCCTCTCTGCCCTAGGGTGGAGGCCATCGGTGCAGGCGAGGGCAGCCCCTGGGGAGCCCGGATCGCGGTGATAGTCATCCAGTTAGGTGAGCCTCCCTTCCTGGGGATGAGTTCGTTTTGGAGGGTTTTAGGGCATAGTTAGGCTAGGGCAGCCCCCTTTTGCCTCAGTGAGATTACCTGAATTTCGTTCATCGGAGCCGGAGCCTTTTCCTAAACGAGATCCCCTCCCTGGTTGGATGCTTGATTTGCCTATTCGCCCCACCTTTGACGCCGCGCTATGATGCCCCTAAACTCAATGCCTGCTGCCGTTGCCCGGTGTGCTTTTCAGGATGCTCCTGGTGGCCCAGATACCGATCCCGGCAGGGGACCGTTGGCAACCCAGGAGTTGACGCCCTTCCTGGATGCGATCGCCACTCCCGTTTACCTTAAACCTCCCCAGGGCCCTTGGCAGTTTGCCAATCAGGCCTGTGGTGAACTGTTGGGCCATCCCCCCAATGAACTCCTGGGTCGATCGGAAACCGATCTGTTTTCGCCCGAGGTGGCCGCCACCTTTGCCTGGGCTGATCAGATGGTGCTAGCGGAGGGCCACCCCTACGAGCACCAGGTCACGCTGACCGATGGCAGCGGTGGCCACCGCACCCTCCAGGTGCATACTACCCGGGTCCACGGCACGGGCGAAGAGGCGCTACTCATGGTGACGCTGCGGGATATTACCCCCCAGCAACAGGTGGAGCAAACCCTGCAACGGCGGTCTGAACGAGAACGGCTGCTGGGGGCGATCGCCCAACACCTGCTGCAATCCATTAACCCTGAGGAACTGCTGCAAACCACCGTCAATGAGGTTCGTCGCTTCCTCAAGATTGATTGGGTGCTGTTCTACAGCTTTGATCCCGACTATACCGGCGTGGTGGCCGAGTCAACCGGGCAAAATATGCCATCGCTGTTGGGCAGTTCCCTAGAAACCCTAGCCTTTATTCCCGCTGATCTGATGCGTTATCGCCAGGGGGAAATGCAGGTGATTGAGGATATCCGCACCACTCACCTGCCCAGTACCTACCTGGAGAAGTTGCACCAAACTCAGGTCAGGGCCTGTCTGATCATGCCGATCTTCCAGGGCGATGTGCTGTACGGGTTGGTGTGTGCCCTTAACCAGAGCCGTCCTCGCCCCTGGGATGATTGGGAGATTGAGACCCTCCAGGAGGTAGCTACCCAGGTTGGCAGTGCGATCAAACAGGCTCGCCTGTATACCCAGGTGCAGCAGCTCAACACCGACCTAGAAGCCCAGGTGGCCCAGCGCACCGAGCAACTGCAAACAGCCCTAGAGTTTGAAGCCACCCTAAAACGGATTACCGACCGGGTGCGGGATAGCCTCGATGTGAACCAGATTATGCTGACGGCGGTGCAGGAACTGACCGAGGCCCTGGGGGCGAAGGGATCTAACACCGCCCTCTACGATCTGGAGCAGGGCACCTCCACCATCTACTACGAGTACAACAGCTACAACAGCTCGATTCCGGCCTATCAGGGACGGGTGGCCCAGTTAGATGCCTTCCCCGAGGTCTACAGCCAACTGCTTAAGGGCGAGTACTTCCAGTTTTGTTCCATGGAACCCAACCCCGATCGCGGCTACGTGGCCATGCTGGCCTGCCCGATTTTGGATGACCGGGGTGTGCTCGGAGATCTCTGGTTAATCAACAGTCGAGACTACGGCTTTAGGGATATTGAAATTCGCCTGGTTCAACAGGTGGCCAACCAGTGTGCGATCGCCATTCGGCAGGCCCGTCTGTACGAAGCGGCCCAGTTCCAGGTGGCCGAGCTAGAGCGCTTGAATACCCTGAAGGATGACTTTCTCAGCACGGTTTCCCACGAATTGCGCACGCCGGTCACCAGTATGCGAGTGGCCCTGCAACTGCTGGGGGTCACCCTCAACCAAGAACTCAACCTGGATCAAGATCTTGACCAACCCCGCTCCCAGCAGAGCCGCATTGCCCGCTATTTTCAGATCTTGCAAGAGGAATGCGAACGGGAAATCTGCCTAATTAACGACCTGCTTGACCTACAACGCCTGGATGTGGGGAACCATCCCCTACAGATGGAACCCATTGTGCTGAAAACCTGGCTGCCCAGCCGAGTGGACAGCTTTATCGCCCGGGCCAAAAGTCGCGATCAATCCCTACAGGTGCAAACGGCCCCGGCCCTCCCGGTTCTGCATACCGATGCCGCCAGCCTCGAGCGGATTCTGGCCGAACTACTCAACAATGCCTGTAAGTACACCCCCCCGGGAGAGTCCATTACCCTACAGGTGGAGCCGGTGCCCAATTCGGGGGAAAGCCAGGTGCAGTTTGTGATTACCAACACCGGGGTGACCATTCCCAAGGAAGAGCTAACCCGCATTTTTGATAAATTTTATCGGGTGCCCAGTGCCGATCCCTGGAAACAGGGGGGGACCGGGCTGGGTTTGGCCCTGGTTCGCAAACTGGCTCGCCACCTGGGAGGGGATGTGGAGGTACTCTGTCAGCACCAGAGTACCTGCTTTACGGTGACCTTACCGACCCAACTGGCCCTCAACCGCTAGGATAAAGCTAGGGGATTAGGTCTGGTTCTCTGGCCGGTGGTAGCCGATCAAGGACCCTCTGTCCGGGCTAACTGAGCCCCCTGGGCTGCCCCCCCTCGCCCCAGTGAACGGTGAACGCCGACCCGATCGGTTAGATTGACCCAGGAGAAACACCATGGATACTGCCTCCCCTGAAGCCCCTGAAGTTTTTCAAGGTCAGTTTGGACCCTACACCATTACCCCCGCGGACCTGCGCAGCGTCACCCTCTACCGGGCTGGGCTAGTGCTGGCCGCCCTGACCTTTGCCCTGGGCACCGGCTTAGGCTTGGCCTTTAGCGCTCGCCCCTGGCTGGTTCAGGCCATTAGCGGCTGCTATACCCTGTTCTGGTTGGGCCTGGGACTGAGCCTAGCCACAATCCACATTTACCTAGTGCCATTACACCGTCTGCTGCAGGGGTTTTGGCTCGTCGGTGGGGTGGCCTCCCTGGGGATTGCCCACCTGATTGACGGCCCCCTAGCCCAAACTGTGGTGGCTTACCCGGCCAGCCTGTGGGGGGTAGGCTTTACCTTTGCCGCTTTGACCGGCGTCTATTTCAAGGAGGCCTTCTGCTTTAATCGGCTAGAAACCAAACTGCTGACGCCCCTGGTACCGTTTTTGCTGCTGGGCCATCTATTTGGCTTTTTGCCCCTGGTCGCTAAGCAGGGGTTATTGGTGCTGTGGGCAATCCTGTTCCTAGGGTTTGCCCTACGCAAGGTGAGCCAGCCACGGGTGCCCGACCTGGGTGATAAGTCCGTATTTGACTACCTCAAACGCCAGCGCCCCACGGCGACCGCATCCACCCCAGGGTGAGGGCCAGCAGCGTGGAGATGGGCCTGGGACTCGCCATCGCCGCCTGCTTGCTAGGGGGAGTCTACCTGTACAGGAGTTTTGTGGGTCTGGGCCGGTTTCTCAGCCTATCCCGCCCCGTTGCGGCCTCCATGCTGGTGGTAGAAGGCTGGCTACCCGACTCCGCTCTAGTGCAGGCCAGCAAATTATTCTGGCAGCAAGGCTACCGTTGCATCCTTACCACCGGCCCGCCCCTGGCCCAGGGCAGTTTTCTAAGCCAGTACCAAACCCAAGCTCAACTGGCCGCCGCCACCCTGATAGCCCTGGGCATTCCAGACGAGCTGGTGCATCCGCTGCCCTGCCCAACGGTGACGACCGGCCGCACCTACACCTCCGCCCTGGCGGTGAAGGAGTATCTGGCCCAGACCTACCCGGATCTGGCTAGCCTGAATCTGTTTACCTACGGCTGCCATGCCCGTCGCAGTGGGTATATCTACCGCCGCCTGTTTCGCCCCGCCGGGGTGGCCGTGGGAGTGATAGCCTCGGCCGTCCATGGATTTGAGCTGGATCGCTGGTGGCAGACCAGCAGCGGGGTGAGAACTGTACTGGGAGAATGGATTGCCTACCTCTACGTGCGCTTAATCCGTTGGGATCGCTAGTCCTTGGAAAAGGATTACACTCAAGAAAAAATTACACTCGAGAAAAAATATTCCAAAACCGATGCTACTCCAGCCTGAACAACGCGCCAAACTGGATGAGGCCAGCGATAGTCTGTTCTACGACCAGCCGCGGTTTGTTACCCATGTGGATGACTCCTTTCTACAACGCCTGACCGATCTGTATCGGCAACGGCTGCGGTCCCACAGCCGCTTGCTCGACCTGATGAGCAGTTGGGTGTCTCACCTGCCCCCCGAGGTCACCTACGCCTGGGTTGAGGGTCACGGGATGAATGCCGAAGAACTGGCCCAAAACCCTCGCCTGGATCACTACTTCGTGCAGAACCTGAATGAAGACCCCTACCTGCCCCTGGCGGATCAATCCTTTGATGGCGTTTTGAATACGGTTTCTGTGCAGTATCTACAGCAGCCGGAGGTGGTGTTTGCGGAAATGCATCGAGTGCTCAAACCCGGCGGCCTAGCCATAGTTAGCTTTTCCAATCGCATGTTCTACCAAAAGGCGATCGCAGCCTGGCGCGATGGCCGCGACTCGGATCGGGTTGAGCTGGTCAATCGCTACTTTCGGTCGGTGACCGGCTTTAGCCGCCCAGAGGTGATAGCCCAGCCCTCGACCTTACCGCCATTGCTCCAATTCCTCGGACTACCTGGCGGCGACCCCTTCTATGCCCTGATTGCGGAACGGCTGGATGATTGACTGGGGGCAGGCCATAGAACCCGGATCTTAGCGATGGCTGGAGGCTGCCATGGGCTCTTTGATCAAGCGAATGTAGAGGTGCTTAAAGGTAGACCGCATCACCCGGGGCAGGCCAAAGTCAATCGGCACCAGTTGGTCGGGCAATTGCCAGTCTTCCACCCGCAAATCCGCTGGGGTCAGGAGGGGAAAATGCAGATCCTCCCAGGGCGGGCAGTATCCCAACCGGATGGACTGAGCCACCGTGGGAACCGCCCCGGGGTCTACACCCAGGATCTCCACGAGGGCCCGATCAACCGCAAACACATTGGGGCCGGCGGCTAGCACTCCCAGGGGTCGGGGGGCACCTCTACTGGGACCATTCCCTTCATGGCCCACAATGCCATCCACTAGGGTCAACGCGGGATTAATCAAGCGAGCAGTTTCGACCAGCATGGTGCCAAACCGCTGCCCATCCTTGCCCGCCTCCAGGTGCCACCAGGCCTTCATTTTGCCAGGTACGCAGCCAAAGCAATTTTTCACCCCCAGGGTGACGGTCAACTGGACATGGGATTTGACCTTGGGCAGGTTGATCACCACATCGGCTTCCATCGCTTCTTTGGACAGGCGCAGGTGGTCAAACTCGGGGTTGTCGGTGGCATAGCGATGGCCGTGGAGTTCCACAATCGGCAGGTCAAGGGCCTGGGCCAGGGGCAGTAAACCATTAGCCCGGGCCACCCCGTAGGCGCTACCAAAGGCAGGGCTATCGCCGAGAAAGGGCTTACCTCCGGCCGCCTGAACCAGTTCTGCCACGGCATAGACCACTTCGGGACGGGTGGTACAGGCTTGGGTAGGACGGGCAGCGGTGAGCAGGTTGGGCTTGAGCAGAACGCGATCGCCCGGTTTCACAAAGGCCCCGATACCCCCTAGGGGGTCTAGTAGCTGTTGGAGGGACTGACGCAGGTCAGGAATCTGGTACGACTGGGCGCTCATCAGACTAACGGGAACCACCACCGGCATTCATCCTTCAGGCCAGAAACAGCTTTGGTTTACCACTCTAGCTCATCGGGGGAAGCCCGGCGGCGATTAGCCGTAATGCTGTGAATTTGGCCGTCGCGCATGGTAATCACCCGATCTCCCAAGGCGCCAATACCGGCATTGTGGGTAATCACCACTACGGTAGTGCCGAGTTCCTGGTTCACCTTGGCCAGAACCTCGAGCACCCGCTTGCCGGTACTAAAATCAAGGGCACCGGTGGGCTCATCGCAAAACAGCACCTCGGGTCGCTTGGCGATGGCCCGGGCAATGGCCACGCGCTGCTGTTCTCCCCCCGACAATTGGGCCGGAAAATGATCCAGCCGATCCCCTAAGCCGACCAGGGCTAAGGCCACCTCAGGCCGCAGCGGGTGGGAGGCAATGTCCGTGACGAGGGCCACGTTTTCCCGGGCGGTGAGGCTGGGAATCAGGTTATAGAACTGAAAGATAAAGCCAATGGATTCCCGGCGAAATCGGGTAAGCAGGCGATCGCCCCCCTGGGTGAGGTTCCGATGTTTAAAGAACACCTCGCCACTGGTGGGCACATCCAGCCCGCCTAGAATATTCAACAGGGTGGATTTGCCGCTACCCGATGGCCCCAAGAGCACCACAAACTCCCCCTCGTAGAGGTCTAAATCGACCGCCCGCAGGGCCTGCACCTGCACCTCCCCCATGGTATAGGTCTTAGTCAGTTGGCGGGCATGGAACAGAACCGGCGGGGCTGACCTGGCTGGCTGCTCGGCCAGGGGACTGGGAAGGGAGGACATAGCCATGACGAAGATCCTCACCCGGCAAGGACCGTTAGGGGCATAGCACCAGCCTACTCAATGGATAGCGCCGCACCCCGTCGTCGCTCATGTTTCTTTACCTGGCCAGCTTAACCCTGGCCAGCCCACCGCCGCCCTTACCGTTGAAAGCCCCAGAAGGTAATGAGCTCTCGGGCCCGTTCCGCTCCCCCCAGATCGCCCTGGCGCTCGTAGAGCATGGCGGCCACATTAATGTTAGACACCGCCTGGGCATGCATGCCTTGGCCCCACAGCGCCAGCCCCAGGTTGTAAAAGGCAGCCGGATCGTTGGGGTGGGCCTCGACAACCCTACGATAGGAGAGCACGGCCTGCAGGTACTGTTCTCGCTCTAACAGCAATTTCCCCAGCAGGGCATGGGCAGCCACCAGGTCTGGATCCAGGCGCACAGCCCGGGCCAGGTGCTCAAAGGCCCCTTCTCGATCCCCCTCTTGATAGAGCAAATAGCCCATCTGATGCTGGGCTCGGGCATTGGAGGAGTCCGCGGCCAGCGCCTGCTGCAGGTTTTTGCGGGCCTCTGCCGGATTATCTTGCAGCAGATAAATACTGGCTATGGTGACGTAGAGGTTGCTTTGATTAGGGCTGGCTCTGAGCCCCTGGTTCAGGTAGACCAGGGCCTGATCGTAATCGCCCTGCTGGATGTAGAGGTTACCCAGGGCCTCATAGGCCTGGGCATTGCCGGGAACAGCGCTCACCAAGGCCTGATAGGTTTGCAAAGCTCCTTCGTAGTCTTGCTGTTGCAATTGAATCGCACCGATCCCTAGGTAAGCATTGGCCTCGCGGGGATGGCTGGCAACGATATCGCGGTAGGTGGCCAGGGCAGCCTCCACCTGGTTGTTGTGGTACAAACTGTGGGCCAAACCATACTGAAAGGCTAAGTTACGGCTATCCAGGGAGAGGGCCTGGCGATAGGCCAGCACAGCCTCGGCAAAGTTGCCCTGTTGAATGTACAGGTACCCCATGCCTGAAAATAGACGGGCGTTGCGGGGATCAAGGGCGGCCGCCTGCTCGTAGAGGGCGATCGCTCCGGCATAGTCCTTGGCCGTTACCCGCGCTTGCCCCTGGCGCAGTAATTCATCGAACTGCTCTTGCTGGGCTGGGCTAAGATTACTGGCAGTTTGATTCTGAGCCAGCCCAGTCGCCCCATTGGTAACCCATGGGGCTGAGATGAGCGGGGCAGCGGCCTGGTCCCTGGCCCCTGGCCATTCAGCCGCTAAAACCGGCAGAGTACCCAGGCTCCCCACCAGACTGGCCAGCAAACTTAAAACAGCGTGACTCCGTTGCACAGGCAATTCTCCTTGACCCTAGAGACGTGGTCCAGCGATCGCAATTCTTAATAATACCGTCCCAGGTTCCATGGTCCAACCTTCACCGCCAAGAGCACTCCAGGGAGGGCTTCTGGGCCTAGGGCTATTCGCCCTGGGGCTGCGGTTTTGGCACCTGGGGCGGTTGTCCAGCCTGGTGTTTGATGAGGTTTACTACGTCCCCTTTGCCCTCGGCTACCTCCATCAAACCCCGGCCTTTGATGCCCACCCACCCCTGGGTAAATACCTGATAGCCCTGGGCATTAGCCTGAGTCGGGGCCCAGCCACCTGGCTCCACTGGCCTAGGGTAATGGTCGAAGCAGACGCCCTCAGCCCGGTCGGCTTTCGCTGGATGAATGCCCTGGTGGGAGCCACCTTACCGGTGTTGCTGGCGGCCCTGGCCTGGTCGCTGAGCTCCGGTTACGACCGGCGCCGTCGGATTCGATTCAGCCTCATCACCGGGGGCCTGATGGGCCTGGAAGGGCTGAGCCTGGTGGAATCTCGCCTCGCCCTGATTAACCTGTACTGGCTGTGGTTTGGCCTTTTAGGCCAATGGTGCTGGCTGGTGGCCGGTCAGGCCCGGGCCAACCCCCAACTCTGGCGGATAGCCGCCGGCCTAGCGCTAGGGGCGGCCATGAACGTTAAGTGGAATGGGGCCGGGTTTTGGCTCGGGCTCATCCTGGGGGAATGCCTGCCGCGGCGGCCTTCAACACCTCCTGCGAAGGCCGCCTCCCCTGGGCTACTCTGGGGCCGCCGGGGATTCTATCTGGGCCTGCTCCCCCTGATCACCTACAGCCTACTTTGGCTCCCCCACCTCGCCCTCACGGGAGATACCCTGGGCCAGGTGCATCGGCAGATCTGGCAGGCCCACCAAAGCATTGGCGCCGATCGCAGCCCCCATCCCTACTGCTCGGCCTGGTATACCTGGCCGCTGATGCTGAGGCCCGTAGCCTACTACCATCAGGCCCTGGGCCAGGCGGATCAACTGGTCATGATGGCCCCCTTTCGCGCCTCGGGAGAAACCATCCAGGCGATTCAGGGCATGGGGAATCCGGTGCTGTGGTGGCTGGGTACGGCGGCCGTCCTAGCTCTGGGGCTGGGGCAGGTGAGCCGTTGGCAAAAGGCAAAGGGCAGTTCGCAAAGCATCGCCGCAGGCGTTCGCCAGCGGGCAGAAAGCCTCGGAGAGGCCTGGTTCCTCCGGACAGTTGGCTCCCAGGATACACCTCGGGATTGCCAACCCCTGGCTCAGGTTCAGGCGTTGGGGAGGACGCAACCGGTGGAGATGTGGATACTGATCAACTACCTGGCCAACTGGTTGCCCTGGCTGCTGGTGAGCCGTTGTACCTTTCTCTACCACGCCCTGGGGATGGTGGCCTTTAGCACCCTGGGTCTGGCTTGGTTGTTGTCTCGCTGGTTGAGTGCTGGGCGCCGATCGCACCAAGCCCTAGCCCTCGGCATGATAGTGGCGATTGCCCTGGGCTTTTGGTTCTGGCTGCCGGTCTGGCTAGGTCTGCCCCTTTCCCCGGAGGCTTTGCAACGGCGCTGGTGGCTACCCAGTTGGATTTGAGGGCCCAGGGGAGGGCAGCCGGGACAGCGGTGGGAGGATGATCCCCTCCTCCAGGTCACCCCAGCCGCCCTAGGATGGCGGTTATTCATCGCTGCGGTAGCGCACGGTGACTCGCCCCTGCTCCAGGGCCAGAATCTCACCGCCCAGGGCCTGAATGCGCTCTATGGCAATGCGCTGCACCTGCTCATCTACAGCCAGGTTAATCACCTGAATCCAGGCGCTAATCTGAGCGGCCTTACTGGCTGGATTTTGGGCTAAAAAGGCCGCCGTTTGACGAGAGGCCTCGGCGACGGCAGCAGCCTCCGGTTCCATCGATTGGTCGGCCCAGTCCGCCGCGGTTTCAAAGGAAAGCTGGGCCGCTTCACCATCCCCCAAAAACAGCAGTTGATCAATGCCCAGGTAGCGCCAGACCCGATATCCACCGGCGGGCAGGGTAGGGGTCATGGCCTGAATTCCCTGCTGCATCATGGCCACGGCACGCTCTGGCTGGCCGGCAAAGAGGGAGGTACTGGTGGATAGGAAAAGGTAGGGCAGGATGAACCGTGGATCCTTAGCCACGATCACCTCAAAAAACTCTGGACTGACTCGATAGCCTACCTGGTTGCGCACCTCAGCATCCCCGAAGTACTGCAAAAAGTTAAGAAAGGTCCAATCCGCCACCAGGTTATCGAAGCCAAAGCTGGGAGCCGCCTTCAGGAGGGACAGCCGTAACGCCTCCTGCTGTTCCTGCTGACGCAGTTGGGCCAGACTGCGATCGCCCCCAGAGACAGCCTCCAGGGTGTGGAACCGACGCCATTGCAGCCCCATGATCGCGATCGCCAAAACCCCCAGTAACCCCAGGCTTAGGATTGGCCATCGGCGTAGTCGTGGTCGTGGTGGTCGGGCCGCGATCGCCATGGGGTCTCTAATTACCCTCGGTTTCCTCATCTTCGGCGGCAACGGTGGGGATAAAGTTAGGTTTTTCCTTATCTTCCCAACCCGGTGGGCGCTTCGAGTTGTACCAGGCAATCGAGCCGATCGTCACGGCGGCAATAAACCCCACCGCGTAGACCAGCACAAACGAAGAGGGTAGGCCACTACCGGCCGCCGCGCCTAGGGG
Source organism: Leptolyngbyaceae cyanobacterium M65_K2018_010 (assembly GCA_015295885.1). GTDB lineage: Bacteria > Cyanobacteriota > Cyanobacteriia > Phormidesmidales > Phormidesmidaceae > Nodosilinea. The sequence continues at coordinate 14,736 of DVEE01000561.1, read as the reverse complement.
AAGAACCATGGTGGCTTAAACTCCACATCAAATTAGATTAGCCCCAATTATAGAGGAAGGCAGACCCCGGGGAGGCCAGCGGGGATCACCGATGGCCGGGTTCGAGCTTATCCCGCAGGTGATCGCCCAGGGTATTGACGCTGAGCACGGTGACAAAAATTGCTAAGCCGGGAGCCAACACTAGATGGGGAGCACTTTCGAGATAATTTTGGGCATCGTAGAGCATGCGCCCCCAGGTAGGGACATCGGGGGGAAAGCCTAGGCCTAAAAAACTCAGGGTCGATTCCGCCAACAACGCATTACCAATGGCCAGGGTGGCCGCCACAATGACTGGGCCCATGACATTCGGCAACAGATGATGGCGGACAATTTCCCAGGGGCTTGCCCCCAGGGCCACGGCAGCCTGCACAAAGGTGCGCTGCTTCAGGCTTAAGAAACCCGCTCGCACCAGGCGGGCCACGGACATCCAGTTCAAACCGCCAATCACCAGCACAATTAAGAAAAAGATACCTCGCTCCGGTCCCAGCCGCTGACGGGCGGGCTCCCCAAACAGGTAGACCACCAAGAGCACCAGCGGTAACTGGGGCAACGCCAAAAATAAGTCCGTGCATCGCATCAGCCAACCATCCACCCAGCGGCCGTAGAAGCCGGCCACAGCCCCGACCCCCAGGCCAACACTCATGGAAACTGCCATGGCGGCGGTACTAACCGCCAGGGAAATCCGTCCACCCACCAGTAACCGAGCCAGTTGATCCTGCCCCAGATCATTCGTACCCAGGGGATGGGACCCAGACGGCGGCTGTAGAGCCTGGGCAAAATCTATGGCCGTGGGGGAAACCGGGTATAACCAAGGCCCCAAGCCCACCGCCAGCAGAATTAGCAGCAGCGCCGTCAGCGCCAGGGCCGTCAGAGGATCCCTCAGCCAGCCAGGCCATCGCCGAGCCGGGCGGACGGGAATCCGGGAAGCCAGGGTGCTGGTCTGCCTAGCTGCCATAGCGCACGCGTGGGTCAATCAGCCCGTACAGGACATCGGCCACCAGATTGAAGGCGACCACCAACACCGCATAGATAAAGGCAATGGCCATGACCACGGGCGTATCGCCGCGGTAAATGGAATCCACCAGCAACGCCCCCATGCCGGGGACCCGAAACACCTGCTCGGTCACCAGCGAGCCCGTAAAAATGGTGGGAATATCTAGGGCTACTAGGGTCACCACCGGTATCAGGGCATTGCGAAGCATGTGCCGGGTAATGATCCGCCCCTGGGCCAATCCCTTCGCCCGAGCGGTTTTGACGTAGTTCTGGGGGATCTCTTCGAGCATGGCCACTCGCACGAACCGCAGCAACACAGCGGTTTGAAAGAGAACCAGAACGGTGATCGGCATGACGGACTGCCTGAGCAATTGCCCTAGGCTGGCCATATCCTGCACTATCAGGGTGCTGTCGTAGATAAAGGGGAACCACCCCAAGCGCACACTAAAGACAATAATGAGCACTAACCCGGAAAAAAAAGTCGGTGTGGAAAACCCCATAAAGGCCAGGGTGGTGATGGTGCGATCCACCCAACTGCCCCGCCTGAGGGCCGCCACAATACCCAGGGGTAGGGCCAAGGCCACACTCAGCCCATAGGCCACGCCAATAATCCCCAAGGTAGTGGGTAACCGTTGGGCAATCAAGGTGCTGACGGGCAAACGGCTGGTAAAGGAATAGCCGAAGTTACCGCTGACCAGGGCCACGGTCCATTTCAGGTAACGCACCGGGATAGGTTGATCCAGTCCCAGGGAACGGCGAATATTTTCCCGCACTTCCGGGGTAACGGCTGGATTGGTAGCCAGATCACCTAGGGGGTTACTGGGTGACAGGGCCAGAATGAAAAAGATCACGGCACTAATGGCCAGTAGGGTTGGCAGGGCAACGAGCAATCGTTTGAACAGGTAGCCAAGCATAGGCAAAGCAGCAGTAGGGATGGGCGGAAGGGGCTAGGAGGGCCTAGAGCCTCGATCCATGGCTAGAAACCCGGCTTCTGGGTCGCCGTTCTAACGCCATGACGTACATTCTGATCGAGAAACCCGTTTTCTGTACCGGCGTTCCAGCAGCAGGGACTGGGACAAAGTCATAGGGGCGACCAGGCTAGCATCGGCCCCATTGCCAGTTGGCCTATCCCCCAGGCTTAGTCCAACTTGGGGGGCAGCACGGCTTTCGGATAGGCAATCCGCTTGTGGTTATACTGCTGCCAGACCTTGACAAAAATATCGGCAATCACCGTCAAATGCTCGCGGGTGAGGCCCGAATCAATCAGCTGGTTGTCTTTCCAGCGGGCCCGCAAAATGCGGTTAACCATGGCCAGAGCTTCGTCGGGAGTGGCCTCGGTCAGGGAGCGCAGGGCCGCTTCACAGGAGTCAGCCAACATCACAATACCCGTTTCGGGAGATTGGGGGATGGGACCGTCGTACCGGAAGTCCGCTTCTCGCACCTGGATTGAAGCATCGGCCTGGGCCATTTCCTGGGCTTGGTGATGGAAATAGCTGATCAGCATGGTGCCCTGGTGCTCGGGGATAAAGGCCTGCAGGGCCTTAGGCAAACGACATTTGCGGGCCATCACCAGACCCTCGGTGACGTGCTTTTTGATAATGGCAGCACTCAGCCAGGGATCCTTGAGTTCATCGTGCTTATTAGGTCCACCCATCTGGTTTTCAATAAAGCCGAGGGGGTCATGCATTTTGCCAATGTCGTGGTAGAGGGTACCTGCCCGCACCAGTTCTACGTTGCAGCCCAGTGCCCGGGCGGCGGCCTCGGCTAGACTGGCCACGAATAGGGTGTGTTGAAAGGTGCCTGGGGCCTCGGCGGCCAGCCGTTTCAGCATGGGGCGGTTGGGGTTCGAGAGTTCGGCCAACCGCACGGGGGTGATCAGGTCAAAGGCGTGCTCCAGGTAGGGGCTAAGCCCCAGGGCGGCAACACTGGACAGAACCCCGTAGATCCCTTGAATGGCCGCCCCGGTGAGAATACCCGACCAGGCTGAGACCAGGGAAACCGGGCTAACCATAACGGTCAGCAGCAGGTAGGCCACCCCCTGGGTCAAACCAATGCCACCCCCCAGCAGGGCCAGTTCTTCCCGCGATCGCATGCGACCGGCCAGCACACTACACACCATCGCCCCAGCGGCCCCAGCCATAAAGGAAATACCATTCACGGGCGCCCCCATGGGGACCAGCACCGCGAGCAAGGCCACCAAGGTACCGCCCAGCACCGGGCCATAGAAGTTACCAGCCAATAATCCAATCGCCGGTAGTCCATAGGCCGCCGCCCCAAACATCTTTAACAGGCCAGTGCTGACCACCATGGCCGTCAACAGTAGGTAGTCCTGCTGACGGAGATGGGGAGAATGCCAATGCTCCACCAGCAGAAAAAGACCGACCCCACCACTGACCAAGCCACCATACAGAGCCAACCCCCAATAGTTAAAGCGCCGCTGGCTGAGGTTGAAATGATCGAGCAGCACAAAGTCGCTCTGGGTAATCGCTTCGCCGGCGACAACAATGGCCTCTGCCTGGCTAATTTCAACCATCACGGGCTTAACGGCCTCCGCCGCCATTTCGGCTTGTAGACGGGTGCGTTCACTGTCTTCCACCAGGTTGGGTTGTAGGACGGTCAGTAATAATCGGCTGGACAGGTCTTCCACCGAACGAGGTATGCCCCCCTTGACCTGCAGTTGGATGGCCCGATGCAACACCTCCGGTGGCAACCCCGGCGGAACCCCCTGGGCAAGCATCCGTTCGGCCACCCGTCGCAGGTTGGCCTGGGTATCGAGCCACTCCGACGGAGACAGCTCAAACAGTCCAGGGGCCTCGGTCAACCCGTTCACCTGCTGGCCTAGGAGAGCCAGATTGGCGGCGGCCTGCTGATAGCCTTGCCGCGATCGCTCAATGGCCGTGAGCAAAGCGGCCAAATCCGCAGTGGAAGTTCGTTGGTGGTAATTCCATAGCTCGCTGAGGGTTTTTTGCTGCTCGGGCAACAGCGCCTGGGCCTGGATTAAATCTTCCAGGCGTAGGCGACCGCGAGGTCCACCAAAGTCAGCCTCCCCATTGACCAGCGGCGCTATCAAGCTGCGCAGCTTTAACCAGGCGGCATCCTCTGAACGCCGTAAGTAGGCCTGCACCGGTGTAGATAGGGTGCTGGTCGGCACAAAGGGAAAAGGGCCAGCCTCCTGCCGCAGAGAGGTCAGCTGAGCCGTCAGGTTGTTGAGCGATCGCAGCACCCCGTCATTCACCGTGGTGTCCACTTTTAGCATACGCAGGGCGCCACTGCGAGCATCCCGTCGTCGCTCTTCCGTGGTTTCTTGATCTTCTACGGTCGCCTGGGCCGGCGCATAGATGGTTTCGGGTGCCACACCGCCCACCTGCAACCCCGGTTGGTTGTAAAAGCGCTGCCCCAATAACCCGGTCAGGGTCAACACCGTCAGCGTAAAGGCTAGCCGCGGATGCTGAACTCCCCGTTGCCGCCTTTGTCCCCGGAAGGGAAACAAATCTTGGCGATCTAACCAAAAGCGAGCCGATGGAACGTTGGGGGCTGGGGTAGCCGGTTGGGGTGCCAACCCAGCCGGTGCTAAATCGTCCCGGTGAACCGGGGCTGAGATGGATTTTCGGGCTCTTCCTGAGGTAGAGGTAGGCGTGGCTAAGTACCAACGCTCAAAGGCAGCGACGAGGTCTTGAATCGCTCTCATAGGCTACGCCGGTTAAAAAGATCGTACCCACCAGGAGAGGCCCATAGCCCCCCTGGGGAGATGATGGCTCAGATGCGCCCGAACCGATGCCCGCTTCTAGCCATTATAGGCGGTTCCTAACCTGGGCACCGCCGCCGGCCTGATCCCAGCCCAACGATGGTATAAAGTGTCGGCCCATTGTTCCCACTGCCTAGCATTGCTATGTCCCCAACGCTGGCCCCAGGTTGGCAGCTCCCCGTAGCGAACGTACAAAGCCCTAGGCAAACTGGTCGGCCCGCCAACGAGAAGGGTCACCACCGCTGCCAGACTCAAACCAGCCTCACTCCAGCCTAGGACCTGGGCCAACTCCAGGGTAGGCCAGAACTGGGCTTGGGTCGCCTGGACTAGATCTTGCCAGCGATCCAGGGCCACGGAGGTCGAACCGAGTGGAGGGCCTGGGGCAAGGGCCGAACCGGCAGTGCCACCGAGGGGCCGGGGTAGGCCGGGGCCAAAGGGTAGAGAGGACTTCCCGGAAGCTCCACAGAGCCAATGGTAATAGTCCACCAGAGTCCGGCGCAGCGAGTCGGCGATAGCCAAGTCTGCCGCCCAGCGGGCCACCACGGAATGGCGATGACCATAGCGATTGACATTCAGCAGTAACCAGGGAGTCGCCACTAGCAGCAAAGCCTCAGGGCTCGCCTGGGCTACCCCTGACAGCAGGCTGACCCAGATCTCCCCCTCCAGGGACTGCCCGGCCGCGCAGGTTTGAACCACCTTTAGATAGGTGGTTGACCAGGGCGGGGATAAAGGCTCAGGCCCGGCCCCGGGAGTGGCTTCGAGCCGCCGGTCTAGGTGCCATAAATCGGCTAAGACCGGCCCCACCAGCAGGGCCCTAAACCCAGACCGCGAAAATTGTTGGGGGTAACCCTCATGCATAGATAGGGGCGACGGCAAGAGACAGGTCAACGGCCAGGGATGGGTCTATAATTCATTGGTTTATTATTGCCCCTTGTTCGTTCCCCTAGTGTCCCTTGGAGTTAACCCCATGGTTCGCATCTTGCTACTCCCTGAGATCTCCCATCCTGGTCACCGTCGCAGGGGGGACTGGGGTTGGCTGTGGCCCCTGGTCTTAACCCTGGGTTTGGGCAGCGGGCCAACGGCAGCCCTCGGCCAAACCACCCCCAGCTCACCGCTCCCCCCAGCGGCATCCGCCAGCTCTAGCATCAGTGGCGGTCGCATCGTCCGCCCCACCCTCCGTTTAGGCAGCCAAGGGGAGGCCGTCAAAGAACTTCAATCCATGTTGATGTTGCTGGGGTACTATTCTGGCCCTGTCTCTGGACTATATCAAGAAGATACCCAACTGGCGGTACAACGGTTTCAGAGAGCAGCGGCGATTAGCCCCGATGGCATTGTCGGCCCGGCCACTTGGAGCCAACTGTTTCCCACCCCAACGGCAGAGGCGGCTCCTCCAACCCCGGCTAACCCGGCTGCCAGCGGCAACGGGGCCAGACCTCAGCCGAGCCAGCCGCCAACTCCTACGACCGCTACCACCCCTTCACCGCCGACCACCTCAGCTCCATCCCCCTCGCCTTCAACCGGTGGGAGTAGTGCCTCGGCCAACTTACCCGTACTCAGACCAGGTATGCAGGGAGAGGCCGTTCGACAACTACAACAAAAGTTACGCGCCAAAGGGGTCTATAGTGGCCCCATCGATGGCATTTTTGGCAGCCAAACCGAGGCAGCCGTACGCCAAGTTCAACGGTCTAACAATCTAACCGTTGATGGCATTGTTGGTCCCGCCACTTGGAGAGTTCTCAATTAATCTAGGCGATCAACTCCTCCCAGCTATTGAGGTGGCAGCAGCAACCCCTGATTGAAATGATTGAAGTCTTGGGCGTCGGCAAAGGCCGTGCTGGCATAACCCAACCCCGACTGCGATAGAGAATCCTGGTGAATATAGAGCATGTAATTGCCCATCAAAAAATAGACGGCCATCATAGCCGCGGCCGAGGAGGCCACCAGAAAACCGGCTAACATCAGGGAAAATTCCTGACCTTTGACAGCCTGCTCCATCAACCTGAGGGACCAGGCCACTAGCGCAATAACAATAGCCAGGATTAAAAACAGCATGGAAATAAAGCTGACGTTAGGGCTAACCAGGAATCTTTTCTATGTTACGCATTGTAACAGGCTTTCATAAAGCCCGTGGCTTTTCCATAGAAAGAATTCGGTTTTGTTGGGGGTTGCCCCGGGAACCGCTGCCCCAGCAGCTTAGGGGGTTAATCGCACCGGTACCTGATGGGCCTGCAAATACCCTTTCACTTCGGCCACCGTCAATTGGCCATAGTGCAACAGAGAAGCGAGTAAGGCGGCCTCGGCTCGGCCCTCAGTCAGGGCCTGGTAAATATGCTGGCAGTTGCCTGCCCCGCCGGAGGCGATCACGGGCACGGGCACCGATTCGGCGATGGCGCGGGTGAGTTCTAGGTCGTAGCCGGCTTGGGTTCCATCCGCATCCATACTGGTCACTAATAATTCACCGGCTCCCCGTTCAACCATGGTGACCGCCCACTCGAGGGCATCTATACCGGTATTTTCACGTCCTCCCCGCACATACACCTGCCACCCCAGGTGTTCAGAATCGGTGCGACGGCGAGCATCAATGGCGACCACAATGCACTGGGAGCCAAAGCGATCGCTGGCCTCGCTGACAAACTCGGGCCGTTTGACGGCGGCAGAGTTAATGCTGATCTTATCGGCCCCAGCCCGTAACAATTTTTTAATGGTTTCTAAGGATTGAATCCCTCCACCGACGGTGAGGGGGATAAACACCTGCTCAGCGGTTTGGTAGACCACGTCGTAGATAATGTCCCGATCCTCGTGGGTAGCGGTAATGTCCAAAAACACCAGCTCATCGGCCCCGGCCTGATTGTAGGCCTGGGCCAGTTCCACAGGGTCGCCGGCATCCCGTAGATCGATAAAATTCACCCCCTTAACCACCCGCCCAGCCTTAACATCCAGGCAGGGGAGAATTCGTTTTGCCAGCATGACCCTTAACCCCAACGCGACAAGAATTGGCCTAGTCTCCGGCCGCAGAAATAGGGCTACCCTTTGTGCGGCTGAACAGCCTTGATCAAAGGGGATTCCCGTTCTGCCGGCTGCTTTGCACAGGCTACGCCCTGCACACGGGCAAAACCCTACATCCTTCTGACTTCTGCCTTCAGGGATTAGGGCGATGGCCCACAGCCCAAACTAAACCGCCCGTTCGAATTTATTTTCCCAGGTAGATTTACCCTTAGGCAATAGATCATTCCGGGCCAAGACGCTGATACACTGTGACTGGTTTCGTCGTTAGCTCTGCAGTTGGAGCCCTTGTTTGCTATGGGTTTAGAGATTGGCCAAAAAGTCAAAGTCACTCGGCTCCGGGATCGGGTATCCAAGGATGTTGCCGATTGCCTGGGTAAAAGTGGCACTATCAGCCAGTTTAAAATGGTAGATGGGAGTGGCGTTGGAGTCGTGGTTGAATTTGACGATCGCTATGCCACCTGGTTCTTTGAAGACGAGCTCTCTCCCCTGTAGCCGTTCCTAGCGTCCCGATAAGAGCACCCCAACATTTCTTAAACAACGAGTCTCACCTCCCCCTAGGTAGCCATGGCAAAGATTCTGACGTTTCTCGGCAAAGGTGGGTCTGGTTGTACCACCCTGGCCATTGCCACGGCGAAACAACAGGTGGCGGCAGGTCAACGGGTGTTACTGATGATTCAATCGGTTACCCCTGGGCCGGCTTTGTTGCTGGGCCAGCCCTTGGGCCCCGAACCAACCCAGGTGAGTGCGGGGTTGTGGGCGGTGCAGTTGCACAGTACCACGCTGCTAGAGAATAGCTGGCAAACCCTGAAAGGGCTGGAATCCCAATATCTGCGTACCCCCTTTTTGAAGGATGTCTATGGCCAGGAACTGGGGATATTGCCCGGCATGGATAGTGCCCTGGCGCTGAACGCGCTGCGCGAGTACGAAGCCAGCGGTAACTACGATGTCATTGTTTACGATGGCCACAGCGCCATGGAAACTCTGCGTATGTTGGGGCTGCCGGAGATCCTCGATTGGTATGTGCGCCGGTTTCGAGGGGTGTTCCAGCAGTCTGACCTGGGGCGAGTGCTGGCCCCCTTCTGGCAACCCATTGCCGCCGCGGTCCTGGCCAGCGATTGGTCCGGGGATATGTTGGAGCGGCCCACGGGGGAGATGCGATCGCTGCTAGAGCAAGGCCGCGATATCGTCAGCGACCCCCATCGGGTATTAGCCTTTTTAGTCACCACCCCCACCGAAGTGGCCATCGCCACGGCTCGCTACCTGTGGGGAAGCGCCCAGCAGATTGGGCTGACCGTCGGTGGCGTCCTGGTGAACCAGGGGGATTTAGGGCCTGACCACGAGCGCGCCTTTGCCCCCTTGCCCCACTTCCCCCTACCTATCTGCTCCGACCAGGATTGGGAACGATTGGTGGCAGCCCTGCCCGATCCCCAACCTCTGGCTGACCAGGCCACCCGGGCTACGATCATCGACTGGGCTAACAAGACTGTCATGCTGTTTTTGCCGAGCTTTAATAAAAGCCAGGTCAAGCTGACTCAATACGGCCCAGAGGTCACCATAGAAGCCGGTGATCAGCGACGCAATTTATTGCTGCCCCCTGAACTGCAGGGCAAGGCGGTGACCGGCGCTAAGTTTCAGGATCAATACCTGGTGATTTCCTTTGGCTAGGCCAGCCGGGACCCAGCCCATGGCCAGCCGACCATAGGGATTGACTGATTGCTACACCGTTGTTAAGAGGTGAATTTGCCATGGTTGACCAGTCCTCTTCTTTACCTACCGGCACAGCCAATACCGAAGACCCCCTCCCGTCGCCACCAACCCCCGATCAGGCCGGTAGTGCCACCCGCCAGTTGTTAGGGATGAAGGGGGCCAAGGGGGGGGGAACTTCCCTTTGGAAAATCCGCCTCCAACTGATGAAGCCGATCACCTGGATTCCACTGATTTGGGGAGTGGTGTGCGGCGCTGCCTCCAGCGGCCAATTTCGCTGGAACCTGGAGCATATTTTGCTGGCTGCAGCCTGCATGTTGCTGGCGGGTCCCCTCCTGACGGGCTATACCCAAACCCTGAATGACTACTACGACCGCGACATAGACGCCATCAATGAACCCTATCGACCGATTCCCTCGGGAGCTATTACGGTGCCCCAGGTGGTGACACAAATTTTGGTGCTACTGGGGGCTGGTCTAGGCCTGGCCTACGGCCTAGACCGCTGGGCCAATCACGGGTTTCCGACGCTGACGGCCCTGGCCCTGGGGGGGGCTCTGGTGTCTTTTATTTACTCAGCGCCCCCGTTGAAACTAAAACAAAATGGCTGGTTAGGCAACTATGCCCTAGGGGCTAGCTATATTGCCCTGCCCTGGTGGGCGGGCCATGCCCTATTTGGCGATCTAAACTGGCGGATTGTCTTGCTTACCCTCTTCTACAGCCTGGCGGGATTAGGCATTGCCGTGGTCAACGACTTTAAGAGCGTGGAGGGCGATCGCCAAATGGGGCTGAAGTCTCTACCAGTTATGTTTGGGGTGAGTACCGCGGCCTGGATTTGCGTATTGATGATTGATATTTTTCAGGGGGGCATTGCCGCCTACCTCATCAGGATTCATCAAAACCTCTACGCCGTGTTGTTGGTGCTGCTGTTAATTCCCCAAATTACTTTCCAGGATATGTATTTTCTACGCAACCCCTTGGAAAACGACGTCAAGTACCAGGCCAGCGCCCAACCCTTTTTGGTCTTGGGCATGTTAGTGACTGGGCTAGCCCTGGGCCAGGCCGGAATATAGTTAGGGCCCAACCCGGTTAAGGGCCCCAAGCCTACCCGATTCCCCTGATCCCCTTGAAGAAATGCGCTAAACCCCCTAGAGTGCTCATTAGTCCTTGGCGGAGTTATCAGCAATTTGGACCGCGGTTATCCGCGACTGGATGCTAGGCTGATGTTCCTTTAGCAGGATTGCCGCCAGGGAGTTTAGGTAGGTAGAGGGCTGCACTACAATGACCCAATTTTGGTTGACTTGGCTATTTCCCCACGCCGACGCGAAACCTGGTGCCAGTCCCACCAACTTTGCCAGCACCGCGCCGTCCCGCCACCCCCCCCATCGTCGCCAACGGTCACCCAAAGCTCGCCCCGCCGCGACTTCTCGGCCTCGCTTAACGCCTCCCTCTGGCCAACAGCTGGTTTTACCCCTGATCTTGCTGGTGGGAGCCTTGCTGGCCGGGGGGGGTACCCGTGCCTATCGTATTGTTCAAGCGACCCAGGCCAGTCTACCGGAGGCCGAGGAAGCCCTGACCTATGAACGGGACGGCACCGTCACCATGGTTTCCGCGGATGGGGTGATTTTGCAAAAACTTGGCCCCGCTTCCCGGGAAACAACGGCCTACGCCAATATTCCGGATCACTTGGTTCAAGCCTTTATTGCCTCGGAAGATCAGCGTTTTTACGACCACAACGGCGTTGATTATCGTGGCATTATTCGAGCGCTATGGGCCAATCTTCGCCAGCGAGAGGTGGTTGAAGGGGCCAGTACCATCACCCAGCAACTGGCCCGCATCGTCTACCTGAACCAGGAACGCAGTTTTCAGCGCAAAGCCCGGGAGATACTGCTTGCCCACAAGCTAGAGCAAGACCTGGATAAGCAGCAGATCATGGAGCGTTACCTGAACCTCGTGTATCTGGGTTCAGGGGCCTACGGGGTTGCCGATGCGGCGTGGATTTATTTTGGCAAAACCCTGGATCAACTCACCGTCGCGGAGTCAGCCCTGATTGCCGGCATGGCCCCAGCCCCCAGTCGCTATTCCCCGGTCGTCAATCAGGAGGCGGCCCGCAGCCAACGCAACCGAGTGATTCGCCGGATGTTAGCCACGGGAGCCATTACTGCCGCAGAGGCTGAGGCGGCGATCAGCTCTAGCGTCGAGGTCAACCCCAAGCAACCTAAGTTCCTGTACAGTGAGTTCCCCTATTTCACTATTTACATTCAAAAGCAGCTCGAACAGTTGCTGCCCCCCGACCAGTTAGAAGCGGGGGGCCTTACCGTGGAAACCAGCCTGAATGTGAGCTGGCAGCGGAAGGCAGAACAAACCGTTGATCAAGCCATTGAACGGTATAGCGGTTGGCAGGGCGTTGAGCAGGTGGCCCTGGTCGCCGTAGACCCCCGCAATGGCGAAATTAAAGCCATGGTAGGGGGCAATGACTTTAACGCCAGTCAGTTTAATCGAGCCACCCAGGCCCAGCGGCAGCCTGGCTCAACCTTTAAGACCTTTGTTTACGCCACCGCTATTGCTGCGGGCTTTTCGCCCTATAAGGAATACATGGATGCCCGCTACGTTGTCGATGGGTACGAACCTAAAAATTATGGGGAAACCTACAGCGGCAACGTGGATTTGCTCCGGGCCCTACGCAATTCAATCAACATCGTGGCCGTCAAGCTGTTGGTTGATGTGGGCTTCGACCCCGTGATTGAAGTTGCCAAGCGCATGGGCATCCAATCTCCCCTTTTGCCCGCCTATTCCCTGGCCCTAGGGACTTCCGAAGTGAATCTCCTGGAACTCACCAGCGCCTACGGCACCCTGGCCAATCGAGGCCGTCATGTGCCGGTGCACGGCATTCGGCGAGTTTTGAACAGTCAAGGAGAGGTGATCTACGAGACTCCCAAGGAATCGGTCCAAGCTATTGACGAAGACACCGCGGCGATTATGACTTGGATGCTCCGTAGCGTCGTGGAGGGAGGGACGGGGAGTAATGCCTCCCTAGGTCGTCCGGTAGCAGGGAAAACGGGTACCTCGGAGAAAAATCGTGATCTTTGGTTCATTGGATACATTCCCCAATTAGCGACTGGGGTTTGGATGGGCAACGACGATAGCAGCCCTAGTCGAGGGGCCAGTACCACCGCCGCCGCTATCTGGCGGATGTTCATGTCCCAACTGACCGACGAAATTCCGGTTGAACAATTCCCCGCCCTACCTCGCCTAGGGGGTCGCAAAGGCACCCTGGAAGCCAAACCCATTAAGCCAGGTCGAGTGACAGCGGAGCAAGCGCCATCCTCCCCTGCCCGGGCTGAGCGGGAGTCCAGGGGCACTACCGAGCAACGAGGTCGTGATCCTGAGCCTGAACCCACCGGGATAACCCCAGCTGCAAGCACTGGATCAACCCCCGCCCCCCCCTCCGGCGGCGAGACGGGAACCCCGGCGGCCCCAGCCCCCGTCATCACCTCAGACCCCCCCACGGGAACTAGCCCTGAACCCGTAGTCGCACCAGCGCCTGCACCGCCAGCCGCTAACCCAGCTCCCGTACCGGCACCCGCCCCGGCGCCGCCACCGATCGTGGCTCCTCCCCCACCCCTGGGCGGTCCTTCTCCCAGTGGTGAGGCATCCGAATAATCCCGGGCTGGCTAATCTAGAACGGCCTAAGCGGCCAAGTGATGGCCAACCACCTGGGCAATGTGGTCTGACCAATGATCTACCATTTCCCGGTGAAGGGCTTCAACCATGACGCGAATCACCGGTTCAGTGCCGGAAGGTCGCACCAAAACTCGGCCCTCACTTCCCATGGCTTGTTCAGCGGCTTGGATAGCGGCCTGAACAGGTTCACAGTCTTGCCAGTTTAGGCGCCGATCGCGATCGGCCACGCGCACATTCTTGAGGCGCTGAGGATAGGTTTGAAAACTCTGCTCTACCAACGCTGCCAGGGAACCGCCCAGGCCTTGAACTAGCGAGGCCAGGTGGAGCGCCGTGAGCATACCATCCCCGGTCAGGCTGTAGTGGTGGCAGAGAATGTGACCAGACTGTTCACCGCCCAGCTTGGCTCCCCGGCTAACCATTTCAGCATGGACATACTGGTCGCCCACTTGAGTGCGCACCAGGCGGCCGCCCAGCTTTTGCCAAGCCCGCTCAAAGCCGAGGTTGGCCATTACGGTTGAAACTAGGGTATTGTCAGGCAGGCGACCCTGGCTTTGTAGGTGCTGACCCCACAGGTAAAGAATGTAATCACCATCTACCACCCGGCCCTCGGCATCAATGGCCATAACCCGGTCCGCATCACCATCAAAGGCAAAACCGAGATCGGCCTGGTGGGTCTTCACAGCCGCCTGCAGGGGCTCCAGGTGCGTAGAACCACATTGAACATTGATGCGATCGCCATCGGGACTACCATGAATCGCAATCACCTCAGCTCCCGTTTGTTGAAACACAGGCTCAGCCACTCGGGTAGCGGATCCCCAGGCCAGATCCAGGACGATTTTCAAACCGCTCAGATCAAGGCTGGGTTGCAGGGGCTCATGGAGAAAACTGATATACCGGTTAACTAGCTCAGGACGATAGTAGCACTGTCCCCACCGGCTTTCCTGGTTCAGGGCCGCTGGCACAGACTGACCTCTCAGCGCTGCTTCAATGGCTGTTTGCAAGCCACTGCTTAACTTGGTGCCATCTCCCCCAAAAAACTTGATGCCGTTATCCTCAGGGGGGTTGTGACTGGCAGAAATCATGATCCCTCCCAGGGCATTACACCTTTCCGCCAAGTAGGCCACCGTAGGAGTCGGACATAACCCCAGGTGCCAGACATCCAACCCTGCCGAGGTTAGCCCTGCGGAAAGGGCCGACGCTAGCATGGGGCCAGAGTTGCGAGAGTCCTGACCTAGAATGATCGGCCCCGGGTTGGGATGACTTGACCGGAGAATACTGCCCGCCCAGAAACCTATTTCCATCGCCAGGGGGGCCGTTAACAACTCTCCGGCTTGCCCCCGAATGCCATCGGTTCCAAATAGGGGGGAGTTGGGCAAGGCCCGATCGCCTAGGCGGCCTGAGAAAACTGAGGCATAGTGATCGCCTTCCTGATTTAAAGGGGAAGGGCCCGTGGACCTGACCGGAGAACTGACCATATTGAATTTCCTTATCTTCCTCATCACACACACTCACCGAGGAGAATACCACCTCTGCTCCGGCATGGATCAACGATTCAGGGCCAGTTCCTA
>DVEE01000119.1 GCA_015295885.1 Leptolyngbyaceae cyanobacterium M65_K2018_010 | reverse complement strand
TTATCACTATAACCATAACTTAAAGGGGTGTCAACGCCTTAACGGGAAAAACTTTTCTTCTTTGAAAACCCTTGCTTTGCAGGGGTTTTCGGCTTTTTAGGCGGGGCTGGGAGCCGGCGCTGGCGGCAAAATCTTGATTTTTTTTTGGGAAAGACCCCGTATCTAGAGGTTGAGTCGGTTTCAAAACCGGTAGGTCTAGTGTGCTAAAGCCCTGCCTGGGCCAGGGTTAAGGGCATTAAGGCCAAATTAAGCTGGTCGAGTAGTGGGGAATACAGAAATATTTTTTTGGGCCTTTAGCCAAAAGATGACTCGGCTGGCCAGGGTCACGCTTCAGGTGACCTAACCATTTGCCACTATGATGATTAGCTGGAGCCAATCCAGTTAGACCGTTGGACTAGAGGCGAGGGGGCGGATGTACTTTCAATCTGTGATTGCAGCGCTCAATGACTTTTGGGCTGAGCAAGGCTGTGTAATTGTGCAGCCCTATGACACGGAAAAGGGGGCCGGTACTAAGAGCCCCCACACGTTTTTGCGGGCGTTGGGCCCCGAGCCCTGGTCGGTGGCCTATGCGGAACCCTGCCGACGACCGGCGGATGGACGCTACGGGGAAAACCCCAACCGTTATCAACATTATTTTCAGTACCAGGTGCTGATTAAGCCGTCACCTAGGGATATTCAGGAGACCTATATAGAGTCGCTACGGGCCCTGGGGATTAAGCCGGAGGATCATGACATTCGCTTTGTGGAGGATAACTGGGAGGATGCGGCGGTGGGCGCCTGGGGTGTGGGCTGGGAGGTGTGGCTCGATGGTATGGAAGTGACCCAGTTCACCTATTTTCAGCAGTGTGGCGGCATTGACTGCCGTCCGGTGTCAATTGAGCTGACCTACGGGCTAGAGCGGTTGACCATGTATCTTCAGGAGGTGGATGCGATCGCCAAAATCCAATGGAACGATCGCCTCACCTACGGTGACATCTACATGCAGGCGGAGATTGAGAACTCCACCTACAATTTTGAGGCGTCGAATCCAGAGCTGTTGTTCAAGCTGTTTGACTTGTACCAGCAAGAAGCGGAGCAACTGATGGATAGGAAACTGGTGCTGCCGAGCTATGACTACGTGCTGAAGTGCTCTCACACCTTTAACCTGCTGGATGCTCGGGGGGTGATTTCGGTCACGGAGCGGACCCGCTATATTCGCCAGGTGCGGGGATTAGCCCGACGGGTGGCCCAGCTCTATCTGGAGCAGCGGGAAGCTCTGGGATTTCCCCTGTTGCAAAAGAACGCTCAAACGGCCGCCTGATCACGGGGGAGTGTCAGTCAAGTCCTGGGATGGGCTCGCCTAGAATGCCTGGGGGGACTCACCTCCCTTGCATCTCAACGCAGATCCTGATACACCTGATCTATGTCTTCAGGTCGCACCCACGATCGCATCACCCTTTGGACGCTACCCCTGGTAGTGACGTTGGCGTTTCGGGTCACCCTGGATACCTGGTTAACCGTGGTGGTGTGCCTAGGCTTCTTGCTCGGCGGTTGGGTATTTGGCCCTGATTTGGATATTCATTCAGTGCAGTACAAACGCTGGGGCTGGCTGCGGTGGATATGGCTGCCCTACCGAGGCAGTATGCGCCATCGATCGCGCTGGTCCCACGGGCCGATTATTGGCACCATGGTGCGTGTGCTCTACGCTTCACTGTGGTTGGCCTTGGCGGGAATCCTGGTGGTGGATGTGCTGAATAACCTGGAGCGTACCGCCCTGACCTGGGATGATTTAGTCCATGGCGTCGGCTGGAGCCTACGTACCTACTGGCCCTTTTGGCTGGCCTTGCTGGTGGGCTTAGAACTGGGAGCCCTCAGCCACTACACCGCAGATTGGCTATCCTCCACTTGGAAGCGAGGCCGCCGGGGAAAAAGGCGGAGCCCAACCAAGGGGCGCCGGGCCCAGCCCCCTAAGGGTCGGAGCCGGGCACGATTCTAGCTGCCGCTGGGGCCACTGGGTTAGGACGGAACAGTCTTGAGCGCATCCCGCCCAGCCCATTCCACCGTCAGGGATGTCAACCTGCCTAGCCAAAATACCCTTGTAGAAACCGGAGTGTCAGCCCTAGGGGAGCGGGGCTCTGGCAGTCGGGGGGCAGACCTCAGCACCACTGCGGCCCTAGGCCGATGGGATGGATGGATAACATCGATCACTTCCTACTCCAGGCGCGCTAAACTGCGGCTCCTCGGTAGAGGCGGGCAGCCTGCTCTGGACTGAGGCGGTGGGCTCCCGGCCAATAGGGTTGGACCGGTTCGGTGAAGGGGGGTGGGAGAATCTCGCTGGGATCGACGGAAAGGCCCCCTGGTTTAACCGCCTTGGCCGCTTCAATATCGGCGTAAATTTTACTGTGGGGCGGGAGGAAATCATCGGCCTCCTCGTCGTAGGCCAACAATTGAGCGTTTTCGATGTTGTAAAGCCAACCGTGAATGGCCAGTTCACCCTTGTGTAAGCGCGAGTGAATAACCGGATAGGTGCGGAGGTTATCCATCTGAGTCAGTACGTTCTGGGCCACCAGCATGTTGAGCTTTTCTTTTTTGTCGAGGTG
>DVEE01000513.1 GCA_015295885.1 Leptolyngbyaceae cyanobacterium M65_K2018_010 | reverse complement strand
CCGCCCTAGGTCGCTATCTGCCCATTTTGGAGTGGGGCCTCCACTACAAGTCTGAAGACCTGGTTGGAGATGTGACAGCGGGTATCATTGTTGCCAGTGTTCTCGTACCCCAAAGCATGGCCTACGCCCAACTGGCGGGCTTGCCGCCCCAATCAGGGTTATATGCCAGTATTTTGCCGCTGTTAATTTATCCCTGGTTCGGTACCAGTCGATTCCTGGCGGTGGGACCAGAGGCCGTAGGTTCGCTCCTGGTCGCCGCTGGGCTGACCAGTCTTAGCTCACCCGACAGCCCCAACTACCTTGCCCTGGCGGCTGTGTTGGCGCTAGGAGTGGGCATTGTGGAAATTATCCTGGGATTACTCCGCCTGGGTTTTGTGACTAATTTCCTCAGCCATGCCGTGACCGCTGGGTTTATTAATGCTGCGGCCCTTGTGATTGGCTTTAGCCAGGTGAAACACATTTTGGGGGTTCAGATCGCAGGCGGGGAGCATTTTTTCCCGCTTTTGGGAGAACTGGCGAGAGCCCTGCCCCAGCTCAATCCGGCGGCCGTGGCGCTGGGTGTGGGGAGCGGGGTGATTATCCTCGGGTTTCAAACCTGGCTGGCTCCCTGGCTACGGAGGCGAGGGCTGAGTCCAGTGGCGGTTGTGCCGATCGCTAAAAGTGCGCCCTTGCTGGCGATCGCCATCGGCACCCTACTGACCTGGCGGTGGCGCTTAAACGACACGGCGGGTATCAAGGTGGTAGGCGATATTCCCGCTGGACTACCGACCTTTCAGTGGCCCAATCTATCTCTCGTGAGCTGGCAAGAGGTTTTGCCTGTGGTGCTCACCATTGCCTTTGTCGGCTTTACAGAAGCCTTTGCGGTGGCACAAGCCCTAGGTAGTCGCAGGCGGCAGTCGGTGGATGCCAACCAAGAACTGATCGCCCTGGGGGCAGCGAATCTGGGGGCGGCCTTCACGGGGGCCTACCCGGTGACGGGGGGCGTCAGCCGGTCGGCGCTGAACTTCACCGCAGGCGCCAACACCAGCTTAGCGCTGATGATTACGGGCACGCTGATGGCCTTAACGGTGATGTTTCTGACCCCGCTGTTCTACTTTTTGCCCCAGGCCTGTTTGGCGGCCATGATTATGGTGGCGGTTTCCCACTTCCTGGACTGGCCAGGATTTTACAAGCTCTGGCGCTACAACAAGGCCGATGCGATCGCCTTCCTGGCCACCTTTATCACGGTTCTGGTAGTGGGTGTGGTGGCGGGCATTTTGACCGGAGCGGCGGTTTCCATTGTGCTGTATCTGTGGCGCACCAGTCGCCCCCACATTGCGATCGTGGGGCGGATTGCAGGCACCGAGCATTTCCGCAATGTCCAGCGTCATCCAGTGCTGACCTGTCCCCATGTGTTGAGCGTGCGGGTAGATGAGAGCCTGTATTTTGCTAACATGCGCGCCTTGGAAGACTTTTTGCTGACCGCGGTTACCCAAAATCCTGAGGTCAAGCATTTGGTCCTGATCTGCAGTGGCATCAACTTCATTGACGGCAGTGCCTTGGAAACCTTGGAACGCCTAATGGCTCAGTTACAGAGTATGGGAGTGCAACTGAACTTGGCGGAGGTGAAGGGGCCTGTGATGGATGGATTAGAGAAAATCGGCTTTGTGGAGCACCTGGGGCGCGAACACATTTTTCTCTCCACCCACGCCGCCATGGAGGCCATGGGATGCAGCGATCCCTAGGTTGGCAAATTGTGTATCAGAATACAAAATTTCATATTGCGACCCGTAAATAAAGGTTAGGATAAGCTGCAAATCCTCAATTGCGGGATCATTAGCGGCACCATAGAGGTGGGGACTGAGCATATATCCTCACTGCACCGAGGCAAGGTAATTCACGCGATCCCCCATTTAATACACCTTAATACACCCCATTTTGCCCCTTGGGCCGGGAGGCTGTAACCATGTCGACAACCACACAAAAGACTCTGCCAAAGACCTGTGCAAAGCACTACACCATCGAAATGATTCGAGACGAAGCGAAGCAACTGGTCGAGAGTGGACTTATCAGCCGCCAGCAGCCCATTTTTACCCTCTGCGGCTATATTGCCGCCCGGGAATGGCCCTTGATTGAATCAGAGCTAGAACAATACGACTATCTGTTGAGGGACGATTAGCTGACACTCTTCTTAGCCTCGTAACGCTTCCCACCGCGGTCGGCTTTAGGCAGTATTCCCCCAGGCCTTTGGAAATCAGGGCCGGGGGGCTATTGTTTGGCGTGATAAAAGTTGGCCGGACTGCCAATGGGGCTGTTGACTAACCAGTGTTGTCCCACCTGGCTGAGGGCTACCATAATCGGTTGCACTTCCCGCCCCTTAGAAGTGAGGGAGTATTCAACCCGGGGTGGCACCTCAGGAAATACGGTGCGCTCCACGAGGCCATAACTTTCCAATTCACGCAGACGAGCGGTGAGGGTTTTGGTGCTAATTCCAGGTAAAGCGGTCAAAAACTCGTTGGTGCGCCGGTTTCCCTGGAAGAGCTCCCGCAGAATCAAAATGGCCCATTTGCTGCCAATGTAGGACAGCACATAGTGGACTGGGCAGGTTGAGTGGCCCTGGCCTGCGATCGCAGCGGCCGGTTGCGAACCATTATGGGTGTGAGGCATCGGCATCACTCCTAATGAGGATGTCGTTTTTTATTGTGAAGGATTATTTTTCCGTTGGCCGTTACTTGGGCGTCAGATGACAAGAATTTAAGTTTGTTTTTAGGTCGTGTCTCAACCCGAACACCCTACTCCTACCTAGAAGCTGCTACGGGTGCCGCATCCCGTTGGGGGTGGAGAGCCTTGCCTCCCTGCAGAGCAGCATAGAGCCGGTTGAGGGCATGCAGGTAGGCATGGGCGGAAGCCACCACAATATCCGTATTGGCCGCATGGCCAGAAAAGACTCGGTCTTCATGACGGATTCGGATCGTGACCTCACCCAGGGCATCGATGCCCGCTGTGACCGACTGCACGGAGAACTCAATCAGTTGGTTGGGAATATCCACTACCCGGTTGATGGCCTTGTAAACAGCATCGACGGGACCGGTACCAATGGCGGCATCCATTAACTCCTGGCCATCGGGGGTGCGAATAATCACGGTGGCGGTGGGGCGAGAATTATCGCCGCAGGAAACCTGCACCAGATCTAGATAGAAGTGTTCGGGGGCCTGCTGGGTTTCATCGTTGACGATGGACTCGATATCCCAATCGGTGATTTCCTTTTTCTTGTCGGCCAGTTCCTTGAACCGCAGAAAAGCCCGGTTGAGCGCCTGGTCATCCAGGTCGTAGCCCAGTTCTTGTAGGCGGGTGCGAAAGGCATTGCGGCCAGAGTGCTTGCCCAGCACAATCTGATTATCGGTAAGGCCGATGGACTGGGCATCCATGATTTCGTAGGTGAGCTTGTTCTTCAGCACCCCATCCTGGTGAATACCCGACTCGTGGGCAAAGGCATTGGCGCCGACGATGGCCTTATTGGGCTGCACAAACATACCGGTCAGATTCGACACCAGGCGGGAAGTCTTGTAAATCTGCCGGGTATCAATGTTGGTCAGGGGGTCCTCCGACTCCGCCGGACGGCCCAGAAACGGATTGTAGAAGGACCGCCGCACATGCAGGGCCATAACCAGTTCCTCTAGGGCGGCGTTGCCGGCCCGCTCACCGATGCCGTTAATGGTACATTCCAACTGCCGCGCCCCATGCTTCACCGCTTCCAGGAAGTTGGCCACCGCCAGACCCAGATCGTTGTGCCCGTGGACAGAAATAACCGCCTGGTCAATGTTGGGCACATTTTCTTGAATACCCCGAATCAGGTCGCCAAACTCCGCCGGGGTCAGGTAGCCGACGGTATCAGGAATGTTGACGGTGGTCGCCCCCGCCGCGATCGCGGCCTCCAGCACCTGGTAGAGAAATTCCGGGTCAGAGCGGCCGGCATCCTCGGGGGAAAACTCCACATCATCGGTGAAGGTTTTAGCATAGGCCACCATTTCCGGGGCGATCGCCAGCACCTCTTGCCGACTCTTGCGCAGCTTGTACTGCATGTGAATATCGGAGGTGGCAATGAAGGTGTGAATGCGCCCCTTCACCGCCGGTTGAATCGCCTCTCCAGCCCGCTCGATATCGGCCTTAGTGGCCCGGGCCAGGCCGCAAATGGTGGGGCCATCGGCGGTACCCACCTCCTGGGCAATCCTTTGGACGGCTTCAAAGTCTCCTGGGCTGGCAAAGGGGAACCCCGCCTCAATAATGTCGACCCCCAGACGAGCCAGTTGCCGCGCAATAATTAGTTTCTCTTCCACGTTCAGGGTGGCCCCGGGGGACTGCTCGCCGTCCCGCAGCGTGGTATCGAAGATTAAAATGCGGTCGGGGCTAGAGGGGTTACTCATGGTGACTTCCCACAGGGTAGACAATGAAGAACGCTACATCAAAGCTAACACCCATTCCAGCCAGTCCTCGGATAACCCGTCAGGATACCGGAATGAATTAGAGAAATGTATCGATGACAACCATTCTACCGGCAGCAAGTCGGATTCGCTACGACTTACTACCTGGGATTTTAAGCATTCGCTGACAGATTTTTCCTGTTATTGTTCATAGCCTGCCTTGCCAGCCGCTGAGTTCGTCCTAAAAAGGGCCCTGGAAAGTCCCAAAGCCAGTGAGTCCATGCCTCCCAGAGATTGATTGAGAGCTGTTCCTATAGTGCTATGCAAATCCTCGATACTCGCTATTGGCCAAGGTCGTATTGGGAGCCCTGGGGCTGGCTCAGTAGCGAATTCTGGGATCGATATAGGCATTAAGAATATCAATGGCAATGCTCATCAGGGCCACAATCAGACCGAAAAATACCATCAGCCCCTGCACCACCGGGTAATCTCGTTGGGAAATGGCCTCATACAGTCGGTTCGCTAACCCAGGCCAGGAAAAGGTAACTTCCGTCAGCACCGCTCCTCCCAGCATGGCGGCAAAGGTCAACCCCAGGATGGTAATGACTGGAATGAGAGCGTTCTTCAGAGCATGGACGAGCACAATCCGACCTTCGGGGATGCCCCGGGCGCGGGCAGCTTCTACGTAATCCGCCGCCAGGGTTTGTTTTAGGTTGACCCGCACCATGCGTTCAAAGACGCCGCTAATCAAAATCCCCAGGGTGAGGCTGGGCAGAGCCAGGTAGTAGAGGGTGGTGGCAAAGGCCGCAAAATCAAGGGACAGTAAGCTATCTACCAAGTACAGACCGGTCGGCCCCGCCGGGGGCGCGGCCCGCAGCGGATAGCGGGTGCCAATGGGGAACCAGCGCAACTGAACCGAAAAGATCAGCTGCAAAATCATGCCAAACCAGTACATGGGAATGGCGTAGGTAATGATGCCAAACAGGCGTCCGCCGGCATCAACGGGGGAGTTGGGACGGGAAGCCGCGATCGCCCCCACCCCGACCCCCACCACCGTCGCCACCAGCAGGCCACAGACGGTCAGTTCTACCGTGGCTGGAAAGTGGGCCTGGATAATCTGCCCCACGGTCTGCCCCTGGGTGGCCAGGGAAGTACCCAAATCGAGCCGCAGCAGACTGCTCAGATAGTTCAGATACTGCGCCCACAGGGGTTGATCCAGACCCAACTGAGTCCGCAGTTGGTCCTTAGCGGCAGCGGGGGCGCGGGCGCCCAGCAAGGCATCGACGGGATCGCCTGGGGTGGCCCGCAACAGCAGAAACACCACCGTGGTGATCGTCCAAATCATCAGCGGGGCCAGCATGAAGCGGGTCAGGACGTAGTAGCGCAGAGCCGCAGAACGGGACATAGAACGGCCTAGACCACCGCATTTTCAGCAATCAGGGCTTCCAGCCTGGCGGCCAAATCATCCTTGGCGGCCACCCCTTCCAGGGTGGCTACCCGTTCCCCTCGATTAAAGAAAATTAGAGTTGGAATCGCCATCACATGGTACTGCAGGGCCAGGGCATCTTCGTCATCCACATTGAGCTTGGCGATTTTCGCCTTACCCGCAAAGATCTCAGCCAGTTCCTCAACGATGGGGTTCATAATTCGGCAAGGACCACACCAAGCGGCCCAAAAATCGACCAGAACCGGTACCTCACTCTGCAAAACTTCGGCTTCAAAGTTATCGGCAGTCAGGGTTAGATATTTTGTGTCGTCCGCCATGGGCGAGTCTCTCCTTGAGGGTCATATCCCAAAGTTCGTTTTCTACAGTACTGCATTCCTGACGGTAGATTGCCTGAGCAAGGCCTATCCCAGCTAGGCTTGGTCACCGAGAGGCCGCCGCAACGCCCCAGGATGGGGGCCATCAGCCTACTCCCTGAACTGCGATAGGGACACTCCAGGGCTGTCCTCGCCACCTTTTCGCCCTCCC
This sequence comes from Leptolyngbyaceae cyanobacterium M65_K2018_010, assembly GCA_015295885.1. GTDB lineage: Bacteria > Cyanobacteriota > Cyanobacteriia > Phormidesmidales > Phormidesmidaceae > Nodosilinea. Next base: position 3,865 of record DVEE01000513.1, on the reverse strand, counting down.
TGGCAGGCGGCCCAACCTGGATTCCCCTTTCCACGGCAAAGGCTGTCGCCGATTACGGATTCGTGCAGCCTCCAGGCTGAGTCTAAGCGGCCTTCAAGACCAGCCCCGGCGGGGATAATCCCCCATGGGGTTAGGGGCCTGGCCCAGGGCGATTTGCCGGATCTGGCGGCGATGTAACACTTCTAGCTTGCCGGCGGTTTCCTGAATAAAGGCCCGCTGGCGACGATACAAGCCTTGAAACAGGTTGGCAAATAGCAGTGCCCCGATCGCAACCACTAACCCCGCCGCCGTGGAGGTGAGGGCCTCGCCAACCCCCAGGGTAACGCCTTCGGTAGAAACCGCTCCCCCTTCGCCAATCCGAATCGAGGAGAGCACCTGCATCAGCCCCAGGACCGTGCCTAATAGCCCCAGTAGCGGCGCTATCCCGACCACTGTTTCAAACAGGGTTTGGAACCGCTTCAGGAGCGGTAACTCGGCCTGGGCCGCACTTTCTAGAGCCAGGGCAAACTCTTCGGGGGTGGTTTCTCCCAGGCTCAGGGCGGCCAAAAAAATCCGGGCAATGGGGAGGTGGGGATACTGCTTCAGCTTAGCGATCGCCCGCGCTGGGTTGTCCTGGTAGGTGGTGAGAATATCCGTGACCAAACCGCGCTGTTGCTGACTCATGCGTAACCAAAACCAACTTCGTTCGATCACCAGGGCTAGGGTGAGCAGGGAAAACAAGAGCAGCGGCACCATGACGATGCCCCCCGCTGCAAAAATTCTGGCCATAGATGAGATGCCTCCGCCTGATCGCACTCCCCATCATAGGAGATGAGCTAGGCCATCGCTTCCGCAACCGACCGGCGAAAATTTCACCCCTTCACCCACAGGGCTAAGCCTCCCCCGCGCCCCCGGGCGGCCAGGTAGCGATCGGTGGCCGCAAAGAAGGCAAAGAAGGGGAGCTGCGCGATGGGAGTGGTTGCAAAGGCCTCTGGACTTGCAGTTTTACCGCCAATCGGCAGGTTGAGCAGCCGCCAGGCACCGACATAAAGCTGAAGTCTAAGAAAGTCAAAGGCGAGCAGATTCTTTTTAGGCAAAAACTTGGCAGGGCCGCTAAACCGCAGCTGCAACGGACCGACCTGGAGTTGATTTTGAATGGTAAGGGCAGTGGGAGTTTGCTCAGAACGACTGAAGCTGATCGAGGCCGGAGCCATGGCCGGCCAGTAAAAGCCTTGGCCCGTAGGCTGGCCAGCTTTGTAGGCGGACTTTTTAGGGGCGGTAAAGCGGAGCTTCCAGGTGCCCAGCAGGGTCTGCTCAGCCAAGCTCAGACGATCCCGTTTCGCCCGCCGTTCGGCGTCGAGCAGGGCAGTGGTCACCGTGGTGGGGTCGGGTCGGGGGCCAGGGCGATGGGCCGCCTGGCCTAGCCAGTCGGTGGCGGGAATTTCCTGCGATACCATTTGCTCCTCCAGAGCCTACCGAGGGCTATTAACGTTGCTAACTCCTAGTATGCCAGGAGGTTCCCGTCCCTCTGGCATAATGGGGGGCGGTACTCCCTCTGATAGGCACCCTATGGCCGTTACCCGTCGTCAGCGTTTGCCCCTACCCTGGCGGTTGGGGGGGGCGTCTGCTATCACCAGCGTATCTGGGTGGCTAATGACCATTGGCTTGCTCATCACCCTGGGGTTTATCGCCATCGCTCTGCTCGCCCCAACCCTGGAATCCTGGGGTATAGTGCAGGATCCAACCACTGCCCTACAGAACCCCATTCACCAGCCGCCCAGCCCAGCCCACTGGTTTGGCACTACCCGCCAGGGCTACGATGTTTTTGCTCGCACCCTGTTTGGCAGCCGAGCGGCCTGGCAGGTGGTTTTGCTGGCCACCTTTTTAAGCATGGCCCTGGGGGTGCCCCTGGGGATGGTGAGTGGCTACCTGGGGGGCAAGTTAGATCGGGCGTTGCTCTTTTTTATGGATACTATCTACACCCTACCGGGCCTGCTACTGTCGGTCACCCTGGCCTTTGTGGTGGGTCGAGGGGTGGTGAATGCAGCCATCGCCCTCAGTATTGCCTACATTCCCCAGTACTATCGGGTGGTGCGCAACCATACAGTCAGCGTTAAGAATGAGTTGTTTATCGAAGCGGCCCAGGCCATGGGAGCTTCCACCTGGACCGTACTCACCCGTTATCTGTTTCTCAACGTCATTCAGAGTGTGCCTGTGCTGTTTACCCTCAATGCTGCCGATGCCATCTTGGTGTTGGGAGGGCTGGGTTTCCTAGGCCTGGGTCTACCCGAACAGGTGCCCGAATGGGGAGCGGACATTCGCCAAGCTCTGGATGCTTTGCCCACGGGCATTTGGTGGACAGCCCTGTTCCCAGGCTTAGCCCTGACCCTGATGGTGACGGGCCTATCCCTAGTAGGAGAAGGGCTGAATGAATTTATGAACCCCCTACAGCGACGGCAGCAGGGTCGGTAGTTGGCCTAAATAAGGGGGGTGGTTGTAGAGACTGGCCAAACCCTCCGCCGTCGCGGGAACCACACCCCGCTCGGTAATCAGGGCTGTGACCAGGCGGGCGGGGGTGACGTCGAATCCATAGTTGGCGGTCGCCACCCCATCTAAGGTAATTTGCACGGAGGTCATTTCCCCGGCCAGGGTTTTACCCCACAGGTGGGTGACCTCCTCCTGACTGCGCTGCTCGATGGGTATCTCGGTCAACCCATCCTGAAGGGTCCAATCGATGGTGGTGTAGGGCAAGGCCACATAGAAGGGCACGCCATTATCCCGGGCGGCTAGGGCCTTGAGGTAGGTGCCAATTTTATTGCACACATCCCCGCGGGCTGTCACCCGATCGGTGCCAACTAGGCACAGGTCCACCAGACCATGCTGCATTAAGTGGCCGCCGGCATTGTCTACAACCAGGGTAAAGGGTACGCCATGATTGGCCAACTCCCAGGCCGTCAGGCTGGCTCCCTGATTGCGAGGGCGAGTTTCATCCACATAGACGTGAACCGACAGGCCGGCGTCGTGGGCCCTATAGATGGGGGCCAGGGCCGTTCCCCAATCCACGGTGGCCAGCCAACCGGCATTGCAATGGGTGAGAATGTTGATGGGTTGCCCTGGGGGTTTTGTCGCCGCCACCGCTTGAATTAGAGTCAGACCGTGGTGACCGATGGCCTGGTTGGTTGCGACTTCGTCGTCGCAAATTGCCCGAGCAATGCTGCGGGCCTGGGTCGCCCGTTCCGCCTCGGGTAGAGGACTTACGCCCCGGCGAATGTGGTCTAGGGCCCAGCGCAGATTTACCGCCGTAGGCCGCGTTGCCAACAGCCGATCGTAGGCCGTGGCCAGGGCGGCATCACTGGCATCACGCTCGAGTCCAAAGCAGAGGCCGTAGGCCGCTACCGCCGCCAGCAAAGGCGCTCCCCGCGTCCACATTTCCGTAATCGCCTGGACGGCCTGTTCAAGGCTTGACAGCTTAACCCAGCGCAGTTCGTGGGGCAACCAACGCTGATCAATAATTGAGATTCCACCCTCCGAGGTTTCACTCAGGGATCGATGCCAGGTGCCTTGAATCTTCATGGCCTCCTCCTTAGCAGCAACCATCCTCGGTAACGTACAGCACCATACGCCAGGACGAGCGAGAAAACCTTTGGGAAAACAACGGAAGCGGTGGGATTTGAACCCACGAGGGAAGGTTTACTCCCCTACCTCCTTAGCAGGGAGGCGCTTTCGACCACTCAGCCAAGCTGCAATGGCGTTTTGATACCATAGTCTCATTCAACGGGGAATTAGCTCAGTTGGTAGAGCGCTGCGATCGCACCGCAGAGGTCAGGAGTTCGAATCTCCTATTCTCCATGTCCTGGGTCTGCGGGGCGAACCAAAGCGCGGATAG
>DVEE01000327.1 GCA_015295885.1 Leptolyngbyaceae cyanobacterium M65_K2018_010 | reverse complement strand
CCGCCCTCAACCCTTTTTGGGTATTTATTGCCATTTTGTCGGGGGCCCGAGTGGGTGGCCTGCTGGGGGTAGTGGTCGCAGTACCAGCGGCAGTGGTGATTAAGGAGGCCCTGGATGGCCTGCGGAATGGCGGACGGACGGATGGTGGCATTGTCCTGGTGGCCAGCGAGACCCAACCCCTACCGACAACCCCAGGCCCATCGGATTAGTACAGCAAGGTAGACATTAAGTACTAGAGACTCAAATCCCCCAGTAGCCTCTGTAGCGCTCTTTCCCAGTATTGGGATAGGGGACACTGTTTTGGCTAAGACAGTCACAGCGCTACTATAGGTAGCAGGTCTGAACTACCCAGCATCCCTATTGGTCCAGTAGTGTGACGATCACCTTCTCTCAACCCACTGACCTGGAGGTCGAATATCCTAGTTGCGACGGTGAACCTGTGGCCAAAACCTTCGTTCATCTTTATGCCTTGCTAGTCACCCTAGAGGTGCTGCGGCAATATCTAGACGGTCAACAGGCTACGGTACTGGCTAATCAGTTTCTCTACTATTCCCAGGGTATGCCCAAGTTGCGGGTAGCGCCGGATGTAATGGTGATTTTCAACGTTCCCCCCGGTGGCCGAGACAATTATAAAATTTGGGAAGAAGGTCAAGTGCCCAGCGTCATTTTTGAAATGACCTCTAAGGGCACCCAAGAGCACGATCAAAGCTTTAAGAAAACCTTGTATGAACAGCTTGGGGTGGAAGAATACTGGCTGTTTGATCCCAAGGGCGAATGGGTAGACGGTCAACTGCAGGGCTACCGCCTGCAGCATGATCTGTACTATCCCATCACCGATGGCCGTAGTGCTCCCCTCAAGCTGCGGCTGGCAGTCGAGGGATCGTTGATTAGCTTCTACCGAGAAGATACTGGCGAAAAGCTGCTGATTCCCGCCGAACTCTACCAAGCCCTCAAGCAAGAAGCCCTGGCCCGACAACAGGCCGAACAGCGGGCCGAACAGGAACGTCAACGGGCTGAACAGGCAGAAGCTCGCCTGGCCGAGTTGCAGGCTCGCCTCAAGGCTAAGGGCATTGAGCTGGATTGAGATCAACGAAGAATGTTGGGGGCGATAATCGCGCTGTAAACCCGGCTTTGCCCTAACATAGCCTTTCCCCAGGGCACCGACTATGATTGAGGGATAGCCAATCTGCAATTCTGCCCTACCCATGACAGCCGACGCCATCACCGTCTTTTTCTCCTATTCCCATAAGGATGAAGCGCTGCGGGATGAGTTGGCGAAGCATCTCAAAATTTTGGAGAAGCAGGGAGTTATTGCTAGTTGGCATGATCGACGTATTCTTCCTGGCGACGAGTGGGATCACGAAATTAAAGACAGCCTCAAATCTGCCCACATTATTCTGCTACTGATCAGTTCCGACTTCATTGCCTCGAACTACTGCTGGGATATTGAAATTACCCACGCCATGGAGCGCCACAAGGCTGGAGAAGCTCGCGTAATTCCAATCATCTTACGCCCTTGCCTATGGCAGCCTGCGCCGGTTGGCACCATGAAGCTAGGGCAATTACAAGCTCTGCCAAAAAATGCCACGCCTATCACTGAATGGCCCAACCAAGATGCAGCCTATACCAATGTGGCTGAAGAGTTGTACAAAACAGTCCAGGAGATTCAGCAAGAGCAGGTAGAGATTATTAAACCGGAGGTAGTGAAACCCCCTCTCCCTGAACCGAAACCACCAGAAGTTAACTACAAAGAACTGTCTGAATGTAACCCCTCAAAAATTCTCTTTATTAAAAATATTCGCGATCCAGGGGGCGGCTGGGCTTACACTCTTGACAGGATTTAGAAAATGGGCGATGCTGTCAGCAGCCGTGTCTTTGAATTGTTTTGGTTGCCCAGTAGCAAAGGTGCAAAGGCAGCATCCAAAGACGATTTAATGCTCTTGAATCAGCATGCAAAAATTACCCACGTTGTAGAAATGCTGGATGATGAGGTGAGAGAAAATTCAGCGGGTTATTTCCGTTGGGTGCGTGTGGTATGGATGTCAGAGGAAACAAATTGGTCTAGGCTTCCCCATCAAAGAGAAGTTCTTGGTTTTGAACCTCCTACAATCGGTGGCGGAACAGCCTATTCGTTGGCAAACCTAGGTAAGTTTCAAGAAACATGGGATAGCCTCGAAGCATTTCAGCATCATGTTGTCCAAGTTTTGATAGGGGCAAAACCTTCTGATGCACAAGACTAAGACGTAGACGACCTCAGCAGCGAAAAAGGGATTGACTACACCCATCTGCGCGACCTGCTTAAAGCCCAAGACTGGCGCGCCGCTGACCAAGAAACCTATGAGGTGATGATTTGCGCCGTGGGCAAAAAATCCGGCGATTGGTTCACCTCCGAAGAATTGCTGAACTTTCCCTGCACCGACCTGCGCACCATTGACCGCCTGTGGGTGAAGTACAGCCAGGGCAAGTTTGGCTTTAGCGTGCAAAAACAAATTTATGTGGAGTGTGGTGCCCAGCTAGATGGCAAGTACCCTGGTGATAAAATTTTGCATAAGTTTTGCGATCGCGTCGGCTGGCGCCGCAAAAG
>DVEE01000280.1 GCA_015295885.1 Leptolyngbyaceae cyanobacterium M65_K2018_010 | reverse complement strand
CGGCGGGCAAATTTAGAGTGGTCAGGGAGTCCATAAAGCAGGCGGCTAGCCGCCCCAGCCCCCCATTGCCGAGACCGGGTTCAGCTTCCCGCTCAAGTAATTCATCCAGGTCAAGACCACAATCGGCCAGGGTGCGGCGCATGGTTTCATGCAGACCCAGATTGATCAGCCCGTTGCCCAAGTGGCGGCCCATCAGAAACTCAGCGGACAGGTAATAGACCACCTTAGCCCGAGCGTGGGCATAGGTCTTGGCGGTGCGGATGCGTTTTTTCAGCAGCTCATTGCGCACGCTACAGGCCAGGGCCATGTAGTAGTCATGGGCATTGGCAAACTCGGTATCTTTGCCCTGTACGCAGTAGAGGTTATTGAACAGAGCCTGCTTGAGCTGCTCTGGGGTGGCGGCAGTCTCAGTGGCCAATGGGGTCAGGGGGGCCACAACGGCGGCTTGGGTGTGGGGGTCCGGTGGGGGGGTGGAAATCTCCAGGGAAGGAGAAAGTTGGGTCGTTGGTCTAGTCATGATCAGCCCCTAACTACACGGTAATTTTCGATCAACCAAATCCCAAGCGTTAAGTACGCAAGCAGCCCTAGGGGGACTATCAGGATTTGGGTTTGTTATAAATTCGCTGGCAGTGAGTGGGCTCTAAACATAAAGACGGAATCCCGTCATCCTAATGATTCAATAACCCTGCCAATCAAAGAGAAGGGGCAAGCTCACTGGTGGAAGACTGGGAACCTTCGTACCCTGAACTGAAGCGAAAGACTTAACTATTTCTATTTCTCCATCCTTATATTACTAGGTCCAGATAGAAAAAGCATGCTACCTATTCGACGATTTGTCAGAGATTGATAGCGTTTGGTAGGGATTGTAACCTTTTGAAGGAAAACCCTGAAATCATTGACTCGATTTTTCAGGTTCGGGATTTTGGGAAAACTTTGTTATTTTTAAGTTGTAGAGCTTTTTAAGCTGTCAAAGGCGTGCTTTATGAGAAGTCGATGTACTCACGTAAAGTTATTTTTTAAAACCTGTTGAAATAATAAAATTCTATCGAGAAAAATCTGAAACCCACACTGGGAAAGGGTTTGAGTTTTATTAAGAATTGTTTCTGGATGGGCTTGGTTGTCATTCTTCAGGCGCTACTCCTGAGGTGTCCTAGTCTTAAGTCTATGATATTCCCAGTGTAAGTCCATGGCTCTGCCGGTTTGAAATTTCCTGGGAAATATTTGGTGTGCAGAAATTTCTGGGTCTCGAGATTGGCTGGGGCAATGATTTAGAGTGATCCTGGGTGGCTTGGACTTGGGGTTGACTGTAGTGATTGTTTCTTTTCTCTTTTATTAATCGTACTTTGGGCTACTTCTGAAGCTGGTCTGGTTCATGCAAAGGTTAAAAAATTACCGGGGAAAGCGACTCCCTAAATCAGGTTCCCCTTAGGATGAACCCAAGAGGCTGTTTGAAAAGCTAAAGAGCGTCTCACGGTATGCCTTTGGAGTAGGCTAATGTCCCTCCAACCTCAGTGCCTTTGCTGTCTGTTGGTAGCAAGCTATACCTGGGACACCCCTTTTCAAACAACCTCTAAGCTAGGTTCTGCCTAGTCCACGGATGGGTCGTTTACCCTGACCGCCTACCAGGAGGGCGAAGAAAATTATGCGTGTTACCAATCTTGATGAGCTGGAAGCTTTGATTGCTCGGGTCAAGGCGGCTCAACAGCAGTATGCTACCTTTAGCCAAACCCAGGTTGACCCAATCTTTAAACAGGCCGCCCTGGCGGCCAATGCTGCCCGCATCCCCCTGGCCAAGCTGGCGGTCGCTGAAACCGGCATGGGCGTGGTGGAAGATAAGGTGATTAAAAACCACTTTGCCTCGGAATATATCTACAACAAATACAAGGACGAAAAAACCTGCGGCCTGATTGAGGAAGATAAAACCTTTGGGATGCAGAAGATTGCTGAACCCGTGGGCTTACTCGCGGGCATTGTGCCGACTACGAACCCTACCTCTACCGCCATTTTTAAGGCGCTGCTGGCCCTGAAAACCCGCAATGGCATTATTTTTTCTCCTCACCCCAGGGCCAAGGGCTGCACCATTGAGGCCGCCCGGATAGTGTTGAAGGCCGCGGTAGAGGCCGGAGCCCCGGCGGACATTATTGGCTGGATTGATGAACCCACCGTGCCCCTTTCCCAGGCCTTGATGCAGCATCGGGATATTAACCTGATTTTGGCTACCGGTGGGCCGGGTATGGTGCGGGCCGCCTACTCCTCTGGCAATCCTTCCCTGGGGGTAGGAGCGGGGAATACTCCCGCCGTGATTGATGCCACTGCCCACTTGAAAATGGCGGTGTCATCCATTCTGCTGAGCAAAACCTTTGACAACGGCATGATCTGTGCCAGTGAACAATCGGTGATCGTGGAAGAGGCGGTCTACGATACGGTGCGGCAGGAATTCATCGATCGCGGTGCCTACCTGCTCAATCCGGAAGAATTAGGAAGAGTGCGGCAGATCATCCTCAAAGAGGGTCATCTGAATGGAGAAATTGTTGGTCAGCCGGTGACTCGCCTGGCAGAACTGGCGGGGATCTCTCTGCCAGAG
>DVEE01000397.1 GCA_015295885.1 Leptolyngbyaceae cyanobacterium M65_K2018_010 | reverse complement strand
TTTTTGGAGAGTGGCCGCCAATGGTGGCAGAAACCTGGAGGTGGATCGTTGCCGGGTGGCCCTTGATTCTGCGTGATTGGAGGTTGATCAAAGGGATATTGAGGGGCTAACCTGTCGATTAAAATTGGTTCGCAGGCGATGTTAATCCGCTCCGTAATGCGCTTGAACCCCACCGTTAGATCGCTGGGTTGAAAAAGCTCAGAGAACTGAAATGATCGATAGCGATGCCCTTCTATCCCCAGCCATTCGACCACCTAGTGACTTGAGGGTAGATAGCACTTCCCTATGGCTCCTTTTGGGCAAAGCCTCAGGAGTTATGGGAGGTTTTGCCTCTGAACTCGGCCTAGATGGTGCCCTTAAGCCCGCGAAGCCTGACTCCTGCATTCCTGATGCTCATTACGGCCTTGGTTGACGTTGATACTCCTCAACGGTTTAAGCCCTATTGGGGAGTGCCGTCCTGCTCTGGGGGGGCGGCCTCCAGGAGCACCTCTTGGCCACCGCGCACCATCCAAAGCCCCAGCCCCAGGGGCACCAACACCGTGGCCCAGCCAATGGCCAAGGCCCAGGCCGGGTAGCCTTCGTAGGGGGTGCGCAGGTCGGTGGATAGTTGGGTAGCCAGTAGAATCGCCAGGACGATAGGCACCACCCATTTGATGGAGATATTCCACCAGCGCCCCACCTGCCAGTCGCTAACCTCGTTGACGTAGCGCCGCAGGGCCTCAGCGCCAAACACCCAGCCACCTAGAATGGCCATCCCCAGGGCGACCACAATAGCGTTGTAGGTGGTGACAAAGTGGTCCACGATATCCAAAAAATAAAGGCCCGCTCGGGTGGTGTAGAGAGTCCCCACCGCAAAGGCGGCCAGACAGGCCCAGCCGGCAATGTGGGTGCCCTTGGTGCCCGGTTTGAGGTCAAGCCAGGCAGCGATCGCCGGTTCCACCAGCGAGAAGGCGCTATCAATGCCCAAGGTCAGCAGCATGAAGAAGAAGAGGGCGCTAAACAAGCCAGGCAGGGGCATCAGGCTCAGAGCCTGGGGAAAGACCACAAAGGCTAACCCCGGCCCCGACGTGGTGACCTCCTCGACGGTGCTGGAGGTGGTCCAGGCCATGTAGCCCAGCACGGCAAACACCACAAACCCGGCAAATAGACTAATGGCCAAATCGGCGATGGCCGTGGTCCAGGAGGATTTCACAATGTCCTCGTTGGGCTGCTTGTAGCTGGCGTAGGTGAGCATAATCGCAAAGGCCACCGACAGGGTGAGAAAGGCTTGGGCCGCGGCGGCGGTCCATACCTCAGGGGAGAGCATGGCGCTCCACACCGGCGTCAGGTAAAGTCGCCAGCCCTGCCAAAATCCTGGTAGGGTGAGCGATCGCAGAAACAGCACCGCCATCACCACTACCGGCAAGGGCACCGTATAGAGCACCACCTTGCCCACGCTTTTAGGCCCCTGCCAAATGCAGAAATAAATCGCCAACCACACCGCCACCAGGGCGGCCAAAATGGGTAGATTAAAGCCCCCCCACTGACCCACCCCATCGCTGATCTGCAAGACCTGGCCAAAGAAATAGCCCTGGGGATCATCGGCCCAGGCCACTCCAAGGGATCGAATCAGATAGATTAAACACCAGGCCATCACAACGGCGTAGTAGGCCACCACCAAAAAGGCCGAAATCACGGCAATCAGGCCAATGCCCCCAAAGGCCGGATGCATTTGCCGCAGGGATTTGATCGGCCCCCGCTGCATCCGCTGGCCAATGGCCAATTCCAAAATCAGCAAGGGGGTGGCCATCAGCACAAAGGCCAACAGGTAGGGAATTAGGAAGGCCCCACCCCCATAGCGCCCGGCCAGGTAGGGAAACCGCCAGACATTACCCAGGCCAACGGCTGAACCGACGGCGGCCAATACAAAAACAGTCTTAGATGACCACTGTTGACGAGCCATAGTGTCTCCTTTAAGCCTGGTTGCACAATAAAACGGTCCACCAAGGAACACCTCGGATACGCAAGAATCCTTAATGGTAGGTCGAGCAGATTAATCCAACGCAGGCTTGGCCAGACATGGAGGAATCGGCGCCTCTATCTAAAGGGGGCCAGCACGGTGAGGAAACGAGGCCTCTAACACCACACACCCAACATCGGTTTTAAAGGGGCCGTGCCGTTCGCCGGGCGGACGACTGGCGTAGTGTCCCGCTTCCAGCCATAGGTCAAAGGCTTGGTCGTAAAGTCGGCCGATGATGATGAACACTTCCTCCGGGTAGGGGTGCGTCTTTTCGCCCCAGGCGCTGGTATCAGCCCCAGGCAGAAAGCGGGTCAATTTGGTGTATTCGCCAGTGACCGGATCGACACTCAACGTGATCTCTTCGGCCATGGGCTCAAGCCCTTGAACCGGTCTCCAGCGTTCTCGATGGGAAGGGCTGAAGGCGTTCCAGTAGGTTGATGTGGACTTAGTCATGGGCTACTCCGATGAAACTGATTGACTCATAGGATGGAACACGATGGCCTGGGTGCGATTATTGGGCCACCACCAGTAGGTAGTCGGCCACCGCCTGGGGGGCAGAGAGGTAGGGATTGTGGCTGGTTTCCAGAGTCA
>DVEE01000522.1 GCA_015295885.1 Leptolyngbyaceae cyanobacterium M65_K2018_010 | reverse complement strand
CCCCACACTGGCTAGGGAAACCCTACCCAGGTCTGGGGCAGGGGCCGCCCCCTCAATTGCCTCCTGGCTGACTGACCAACGGGCTCCTTCCACCACCTGGGTAACGCCGTGGGTCGGGCCCGTGGCAAACAGGTCTTCCCCTAGCAGGGCATTCAGCAGCGATGACTTGCCTCGCCCCACCAGGCCAAACACGGCAATGTGTACCACCGTATGTTCCAGCTTGTCCATTAAGCCATGCAGGCTTTGCAGAGCCCCGTCCAGGCTGGCCCGTTCCCGCTGGGTTAGATTCAGGCGCTGCACTAGGTCCCGCAGAGCATCCTGGGCCCGGCGGTAGTTCAGGTCATCCTGGAGTTCTTGAAAGTCCCCCACAATTTGCCCCAGTTCCTGCTCCACCTCATCCCAAGTGGGAGTGGTCCGCGGTGAGTCACGGCTGGAGCCGAGCCCTGCAGGGGGCTCCAGGTCAGAAACTGGGGGGGTAGGTTGCTCTGAGGCAACTGCGACAGTCACTTTAGGGTGCCCTTGGACGGGAATCGCCTCAGACCAGGTCAAGGCGGCATCTACCTCATCCCAGGTATCGGGGTCAGCGGCCACAGGATCGGCACCAGGGGTAGGAGAATTGGGGTGAGACATAGCAGGTAGACCCGGGGTGGTTCTCTACCCCAGCGACAAAGCAAGACTTGGGCACTGGTATCAGCATAGCGAAGAGCTCTGATTCCCTGGTGTCGGCTCTACCGTCGGATAACCGGAAATTATCCCTAAATCGTGGAGCAAGGGGGGAAGGAATGAGAGAATGGCCAAGAAGTTACTAGGTGATCCGGCCATAGTGCCTGAATAGAAGTAATTTATGGATTTTAAGACACCTGGCCAGCAGGCAGTCTACGATCGCATCTTGCCCTGGATGCATGAGCTATTCGGGGAAAACCTCGTGGTCTTTGAGGATGAACCACTCTTTATTATTAATCTCGGTTCGGCGGTCGCTTCCACTCGAGTGGTGCCCTGGTTCCAGGATGAAACCCTGATTACCACCCGATCCTACGTAGTCAGTGATATAGCCATTACCCCGGAGCTGAGTTACTACCTACTGCGGGAAAATAATGGCCTCTACTTCGGTCGCTTTGCCTACGATGCGGAGGATGACATCGTGTTTGAGCATAGCCTGGTGGGGGCCAGCTGCGATCGCCTGGAGCTCAACCACTCCGTCACCACGGTAATTCGCATCGCCGATAGCTACGATGACGAAATTGTCACCCGATGGGGGGGTAAACGGGCCCTCGATCGCTGGGCCTCCTAGGGGTTAGGGATTATACATTCCACGACGGAGCCGTCCACCGCCTTATCTGAACCCTTGCTGGTGCAACCAGGCATCGAGCCAGGCGGCATCCTCACTATTCAGGGGAGGAACTGGATCCAATCGATAATTAATCGCCAGGTCGTAGCCTGACTGGTCGTATATTTCTGCCACCAGTGCTTGTAAATTCACTACGGGTTCCTCATCCCCCTCTGCTAGGGGCAGCGGAAAGGCCGGAATCGGTTCTTGCAAGTCAAAGGCATAGAGACTGGCCCTAGGCCGACGGGCACTGGCGCTGACCAAAATTCGGTAATGGCTAGACATCCCGGCCGGCAGGCTAATCAACGGTTCCCAATGGCGCAGCAGGTCAATTTCTACCAGGTTGGTGGCGCTGGCCAAAAGCAACTGACGCTTAGCCCCATAGGCTCTACGCCCCTCCCCCGGCCGCTTGTTAACGGGCGACAACACCTCGATGACCGTCACGACTTCGCTGGTGGCGACATCGCGAATGTCTAGATAGCCCTGGCGTACCACCTCGGGCATGGGCAACTCCACCTCTAGGGGTTGGTTCGTGGGCAACGGGGTTACCCGTTGAACGGCGGCTTCCACTGTTTTGGCCTTGGCGACGGCTACATCGGGAATGCCCACCAGCAGAGAATCTTGTTCCTGGGTTTGGTACAGGGCTTCTTCTACCACAACCCGATACTTGGGCCGCAAGTGAGGCGCGAGGTCGATAGCCAGGGCCGTAATCAGCCGATGGTGAAAATTGGGCCAGGACTGGGGATGCTCCAAGTAGGGATCCATTCCCGGAAAGGGAGAGGGCATAGTAGCCGAGGGAGAGGGTCGAACAAGCCTACCCCAATTATGGATCACCGATGCAGGTTGGAAAGGACTGAATAGAGATCAAACGGGTTCACACTCAAGGGTGTAGGAAAGCTGAATCTCACCAATCCCAAACCCATATTCGGTATAGGTGGTCTGAATGCCATTGCCTAAGCAAATCCGCTGATCATAAAAGCCCTCATGCCCCCCCATGTACCCCAGCACAGCACTAGTCCGAATCCAAAGGTGAGCAACCGTCGAATCATGGATAGACCTTTAAGCTGAGGCTGAGGTCGAAGCCTTCGCTGCATCGAGAGCCTCCAGCAGCCCTAGCAGTTCTCGTTCAAAGGCGACCTGGGCCCGGTTAGTGCGTCCCCCCACGTAGAGAACCCCGTCCTGCTCCAAGGCCCACACCTGGGAGTGGGAGACGTAGCTCATGATCACCCCCACCATGAGTAACCCAAACCCGGCATAGACCAGGGGAA
>DVEE01000416.1 GCA_015295885.1 Leptolyngbyaceae cyanobacterium M65_K2018_010 | reverse complement strand
AGCAGGGGGCGGATGCGATCGCTCACTCCTGCCTGACTCCCCTTCGCATCCAGGGGGTCAAACTGGGAGTAAAAGGCGGTGAGTTTGACCGAAACCTGCACCTTAGGCAAGGGCTGGTCATCGGCCCGATCGATGGCGTCCACGGGCTTCCAGGTTTGGGAGGCCTGGGCCAACTGGGCCATCAAATCGAGATAATGCTGTAGGTAGGCCTGGGCTTCGGCCTCAGTAATCACCGCTTCTCCCAGCAAATCCATGGTGAAGGTGAGCTTGTCCTTCCGCAGGCGCTCAATGGCTTTAATCGCCTTATCGATGGTATCGCCGGAAATGTAGCGGTAAGCTAGGGTTTCCACCGCTGGAGCCACGGTGGTCGCGGCCAGTTGACCCGGTACGGAGTCAGGGTTGGAAAAGTTGAGCAACCCCTTCAGGGCCGTGGGGAGTTCCACTGCCTCTACCGCCAGGTACTCCTGTAGGTGGCGGGCAATTTCAGGCTTACTGCGCAGGGCGGGGAGGGCGTCAATAAAGCGAAACAACTGCACCTTCAGCCCGGGGTTGCCCATGGCAAAGTCCATAATTTTGTCATCCCAGCGCATCTGGTCGCGCATTTGGGCGAAGAGATTTTTCTTTTCCCGCGTAGCCAGTAACAGGGCTTGGGCAATTGCTTGGGTCTTGGCTTCGTACCGGGAGGGGTCGTATTGCGGCTGAGTTGCTTGAGCTACCACGGTGGTCTGTCTCCTTCCTATGCTCTATTATCTTGAGCCATCGGCTCCCCCTTTGCGGGGAAGAATCAACAAGTATCAATATATTGATGCAGATATTGATGCAGCAGGGAATCGAAGCTCGAGCGTTTAAGCTCTACAGTCGGCCATGGTAACGAGCCTGCGGGGATTTGCCCTGGGGATGGTGGCCCTGGTGGGGTTAGGTCATTGTGACGGCTCTCAACCCCTGAGCCGGCCGACGGTACCGTTAAGACCCGAAACTATCGCATCCCCAGCCCGCACCAGGGCCGCCACGGTTCAGGAAGTCGTGGCCCGTCCGGTGTGGGTCAGCTTGGCTCAGGGGCCGCCTACGGCCGCCTACGCCGGTTTAGAGATGGCCTACGGCGACCAAATTCGCACCGAAGATCAGGCCCTGGCAGAGGGCCAGTTAGTCACCGGTCCGGTGTTTCGGATTGGTGGCAATGCCTCCCTGACCCTACGGCCTAATCAACAACTTCAGTTCGATGCCGGACAAATGATCACCTGGGTCGAGGGGCAACCCCCTGGGCCGGTCGAAATTCTCACCCCCGTGGGCATCGCGGGACTGCGGGGCACGACCGCCTTTGTGAATATCCCCCCAGATCCCCAGGCCCCGGTTGAAATCTTTTCCTGGGAGGGAGAGGTCTCGATACGCCCCAACGGAGCCAGGTCGGAGATTATTCTCACCAGCGGTGAACAACTGTTGCTCCGCCTCGGCGAACAGGATGTAGCGGCCCTGCAAGCCCGAGTGAGGCGGTTAGATCGCGCCACAGCCCGGCAACGCCTGAGTAATAGCCCCTTGATTAATGACTTTAGCCAGCCCCTGCCCACTCGCCCGCAGATAGAAGCCGCCCTAGAGAGGTTAGAGTGAAGGATGGATGGGGTTCAGCCCAGACCCTCCTCAGGTGCTGCGGGACAGCCCCTTGAACCACCGTCCATCCATCGCCCTTACCAGGGCCTAGGGATGGATCCTAGCCGCCATCCTCGCCACCGTCTAACCCTAAAAACTCTTGAAGCCGTTTAATGCCCTGGTTCAGCCCGATCTCAGCTATGGCAGACAGAGCTTCGCTATAGCCCATTTCCCAAGTGGGCAGCAAAAAAGCGTAGGCCAAGGGCCGCCGCCCATAGAGTTGCTGAGTCAAGGTTAAAAGGGCGGTGGGGCTGCTGTGATGGCCCGTAAAAAATGCCGGATAGTCCCGCTCTACCAGGCGCTCTAGCACCAACGGACTGTGGGGATTTTGTGGAGGTGTGGCATCCACAAAGATGACCCGATCAACCTGGGCTATGGCCTCCGCCAGTTCGGGGGTGAGCTGGTGGCAGGGGTAGGCTTCCACCTCCGGTCGCCAGTGCTCAAAGGCTTCTGCCAACCGGTAGCCCACGCCATCGTCGCCGCGTAGGGTGTTGCCATAGCCAATCACCAGGGTTTTCATGGCCGTCCTCCAAGGGGAGATTTCCCCCATCCTAGCGGTCCGGATCGACCCTGACTAGCCTAGTAACCCTGTGCTCAAGCGGTGAATGGCCCGGTGGGCGACTTCGGCATAGCGAACTTGACCGGAGAAAATGTTCACCATGGTCGCGGTGCTGGAAGGCCGCTTCACGCCGACTCGATAGGCCAGCCCTGGGGCCTGGTAAACCAGACGGGCAAGGCGCCGGGCCCAGCGCATTTCTTCTCCCCATTCTGTGTTCATGACCTCGGTGTAACGGGCTAGGGCCTGGAGATCGCCCCGCAGGGCTTGATCGATGGCCTGGGAAGCCTTTAGGCCACTCCAGATGGAGGGGCGGATCCCTTCTGCCGTAAACGGATCGACCACGCAGGCTGCCTCGCCGGCCAGCACTGCCCGGTGGGTGTGGAGCCGCTGGGGG
>DVEE01000026.1 GCA_015295885.1 Leptolyngbyaceae cyanobacterium M65_K2018_010 | reverse complement strand
AAGCGGAACTGAAATGTCAGTATTTTGCGTAGTCCGGTCAGGGCTTGGTCGTTGAGGAAGCGCGCCAAAAGTCTAAAGTTACCGGTCGCCTGGCCAGTCTTGGCATAGGTCTCTAGGGAATCAAGGGAAAGGGTAAAGACCAGGGGGCCGGTGGCGCGAATGGTAAAATCCTCGGCGGCCTGAGCTGACTTTAGCGGCAGTAGGGTAGCCCCTAAGCCCAGGCCCAGACATCCCAGGGCTGGGGCTAAGGTGGCCGATAGCAGAGTTCGGAAAAACCGTGGCATGGAAATCATCACTGGAGTTTGAGCGGTCCTAGGCCAATTGGGCTGAAGGGCTAACCCACTATATCAATCCACTGGAGTGCTTCCGTTTTGCCCCGGCCAGAAACCATGCCATGACCCAGGCTAGCCCCAGGTCGTTCACCCCTTAGGCTATGCCCTGGGAGACCGCGCTCGCGGTCATTCACGAGGGCCACCCCCAGGACCATCAGAGCATCTTTCCCCCCGTTCGCCCAACCGTCCATTGACCAAGCCTTAAGATAGGGGCATAGCGGTTTAGATCTCCCTATGCAAGTCCCCCTGGTATCGTCTTCCCGGTTAGCCCGACAACGAGAGATCATCGAAGTCGTGCTGAGCCACGGCTGGGACTATATGCGACGGCTGTTAGTGGGGGGCAAAGCCGATGAGCCTGATATTCCGCCCCCGGCGGTGTTGGTCAATATTTTGACCGACCTGGGCCCGGTCTACGTGAAACTGGGGCAATTGCTCAGTACCCGGCCTGACCTGCTTCCCCCGTCTTACATTGAAGCCCTGAGCAGCTTACAAAGCACCGTTCCCCCCGTCAGTGCGGAGGCGGCGGAGGCGCAAATTCGCCAGAGCCTCCCCCGCTCCCCAGAAGCTTTGTTTGAGAGCATCGATTATCGGGCGATCGCGGCCGGTTCCATTGCCCAGACCCACCGAGCCGTGCTCAAAAATGGACGACCCATAGCCCTTAAAGTTCAGCGTCCCGGCATTGAGCGCCAGGTCGAGCGCGATATGGCTCTGATTCGCGATGTGGCCCGCTTGGTTTCAGCCACTCAGTTTGGCCAACGCTACAACGTGGTGGGTCTAGCCGAAGAATTTGCCGATGCCCTCAACGCTGAGCTGGACTTCACCATGGAGGCCGGGTACACCGACCAACTGCGTCGAAATCTGTCCAAAAGCCGCTGGTACGATGCCCGCCAGTTGGTGGTGCCCGAAATTATTTGGGATCTGACCAACTCCAAACTCATGGCCATGGAATGGCTGGAGGGAGTACCGATGCTGAAGGCTGATCTGCCTCCAGAGCGCCGTAGTCAGACTACGACTCTACTGTTTAGAGCCTTTTTTAAGCAATATTTTGTTGACGGCTTCTTCCACGCCGACCCCCACCCCGGCAATGTGTTTTACCTGCAGGATGGTCGAGTTGCCCTGCTGGACTGCGGCATGATGGGCCACCTGGACCCGCGCACCCGCAACACCATGACTGAAATGGTGCTGGCCATTGTCAATTGCGATGCCCAGCGCTGTGCCCAACTGACCCTGCAACTGGCGGAACCCCTGCAGCCGGTCAATCTGGCCCATTTAGAGAGTGACTATACTCGGCTGCTAGGTCGCTACTACGGTCTCAGCCTGGATCAACTCAACACCGCCGTCGTGTTTGGTGAAATTTTAGAGGCCGGCATTAGCAATAACCTGCGCTGGCCAGCCAATGTGGGCTTGTTCACCAAATCCCTGGCGAATTTAGAGGGGGCGGCTCGCCAGTTTAATCCTGGGGTTAATTTAATTGACGAAGTCCGCCCTCTGATGGTTGATCTGTTTCGCCAACAACTGGTCGGGGATGACCCGATTCAGGCCCTACTCCGCACCGGGCTGGAGTTTCGCAATTTGTCCCTCAGTTCTCCCCGCCAGTTTAGTTTTTTGCTGGACCGCCTCAGTTCCGAGCAGTTGAAACTGAACCTCAGCATTCAAGGCTTGGATGACCTGCGCCGCAGTATTGACGACGCTGCCAACCGCCGTTCCTTTAGTACCGTTGTGGCCGCCCTGATTATTGGGGCCGCCATTGTGGCCACTGGTCGGCAGTCTTCCCAGGGGCAATTGCTCAGCATTGCCCTGTTTGTGGCCGCCAGTCTCCTGGGTCTTTGGCTGGTATACAGCATTTGGCGATCGGGCCGCTTACGGTAGAGGGTTGACCGCCTGGGCGGAGGGCTGCAACCGAGAGCTTCGAGCCGCCTGGGGGGCTAGGGCCAGTAATGCCGCTCAGCAAGGCCCTGGGAACCTCCATTGCTGTGGTTGCCCGACCCTCACCCTGGCCCTGGGAATAGCCCCTTAGGGGTGGCTGTGGTGGTCCTATCGGCCTACCGGCTCTACCCTGACCTCAACCTGGCTCGGGTGACCCTGGGTAATCACCGGGAACCGGGTGGTGTTGATGAACCGTAATTGACCGTCTACGGTAATGCGAGCCTGCACCGCATAGGAAAAACGCTGTTCAATCTGGGTGGGGTCGTAGACCAGCTCAAAGGAAATGGGCACCTGTCGCCCGCCGGTGATCATGCTCTGGCTGGCCAGGGTAATGGCCGGGGCGT
>DVEE01000315.1 GCA_015295885.1 Leptolyngbyaceae cyanobacterium M65_K2018_010 | reverse complement strand
GACTGTGCTAACCTAGAAAAGTTGTCAAAATCACACATCCGAAATTTCGGGTCTCCCTAGCCTGGGGAGCGCATTCGGATGGAGGATAAACCCGAAAGGAGAAAAACCATGCCTGTGATTACCCTTCCCGAACTCCTAGAGTCCGGGGTTCACTTTGGTCACCAAACCCGACGCTGGAACCCGAAGATGGATCGGTACATCTTCACCTCCCGCAACGGAGTTCACATCATTGATCTGGTGCAAACTGCCCAGTTAATCGAAGAGGCCTACGCGTTTACCCGGTCAGCCGCCGAGCAAGGTCAGAAGTTTTTGTTCATTGGCACCAAGCGACAAGCCGCTGGCATCGTAGCCCAAGAGGCTAGCCGCTGCGGTTCCCACTACGTCAACCAGCGTTGGCTGGGTGGCATGCTGACTAACTGGGCCACCATCAAGTCCCGTGCGGACCGCTTGAAAGAGCTGGAGCGCATGGAAGAAACCGGGGCGATCGAGTTGCGGCCCAAGAAAGAAGCCGCTGTGTTGCGCCGGGAGTTGGAAAAGCTACAAAAATACCTAGGCGGCATCAAAACCATGCGCCGGGTGCCCGATGTGGCCATCATCGTAGACATCAAGCGGGAATACAATGCCGTGTCCGAGTGCCACAAATTGGGTATTCCGATCATCTCCCTGTTGGATACCAACTGCGACCCCGATCTGGTGGACGTCCCCATCCCTGGCAACGACGATGCCATTCGCTCGATCAAGCTGATTTTGGGCAAACTGGCCGATGCCATCTATGAGGGATCCCACGGAGCCAAGGCCGTAGCCGATGAGGACTACGACGACTACGAAGGGGCCGAAGAAGAAGACTACGGGTACGATATTCCGCCAGCGGACGATGAAGATGAGTAGTGGGAGACCCTAACTAGGGCGGGCCCGGCTGGGTGCCCCTCTCCTAGGAGAGAAGGGCACCCAACTCGGGTGAACTGGGTCTAACAAGGGGCCCCAGGGGTTTAAGCTGGATAGGGGCATAGCCCCAGCCTTAGATTTTGATTGACGATAGCGCGTTAGGACGGTAAATCACCATGGCAGAGATCTCTGCAAAACTCGTTAAAGACCTGCGCGACAAAACCGGCGCAGGCATGATGGACTGCAAAAAAGCCCTGACCGAAACCGCAGGTGACATTGAAAAAGCCATCGAATGGCTACGCCAGAAGGGTATCGCTTCGGCCTCTAAGAAAGAAGGGCGGGTGGCCGCCGAGGGTATCATCGGCAGCTACATCCACACTGGCGATCGCGTGGGGGTGCTGGTAGAAGTCAACTGTGAAACTGATTTTGTAGCCCGTCGCGAAGAATTTAAGTCCCTGGTACGGGATGTGGCCATGCAGATTGTGGCTTGCCCCAACGTTGAGTTCATTAAGGTTAGCGACATTCCCGCCGAGGTGGTGGCCAAGGAAAAAGCCATCGAAATGGGCCGCGAAGATCTCGCTAATAAGCCCGAGGCTATGCGGGAGAAAATCGTTGAAGGCCGCATCCAAAAGCGCCTCAAGGAACTGGCCCTGATGGATCAGCCCTTCATCAAAGACCAAAATATCTCTGTGGAAGAACTGGTCAAGCAAGCGATCGCTCAGTTGGGCGAAAATATTCAGGTGCGCCGCTTTGCTCGCTTTGTTTTGGGTGAGGGCATCGAAAAAGAGGAAACCGATTTCGCCGCAGAAGTAGCCGCCCAAGCAGGTCGCAAGCCAGAGGAGGCCAAGCCAGAGGAAGCCAAGCCAGAGGCAGTGGCCCCAGCCAAAGCTGAACCAAAACCGACGGCTAAGACGGCTAAAAAGACGGCCAAGAAGAAGTAGGTGCTATGGTCAGACCGGCGGAAACCATTCGCGGAGAAATTGATCGCCTCAACCGGGCGACTCTCGATCTGGCCGCCGAGTTTAATCAGCTCTACCATAGCTATCTCGACTGCCTGGGGGTAGCCACCCGCCACCAGTTGGTGATGGCGGTCTATCATCTTTGTACCCAGGTCTATCCAGAGGGGTTCCTGGCCCTTTCGGTGAGTCAGCAAGAAAAACTGCAGCGGCAGATTCGGCAACTGGGACAGAAGGCTCAGGACGAGTTGAGTCATCTACTCGATCCCCCTCGGGCCGAGTCAGATCTGCCTACCCCCGATGAGGCGGCTTCGGCCGAGGCCGATCGACCGACCTGGGAAGATGACCAGCCCCCGATTGCTCTCTCTGCGGAAGTCGTCAACTGTTCAGAGTCCTCGGCATTGGCCGAGGACTCCAACGCCTCCGAATCTGCCGAGCCCGTCGCCCCTAGCCCCCCCGCCACGGCAGCGATACTCCCTGATCCGAGGGCAGAGCAGGGGGAAGGTGAGGCCGAGGCTGAAGAAGTGTCTGGCGACAGTCAGGAGACCTCCCTGCCACTGACCTCCCTAATCAAATCCATGGTGATGGCAGCCCTGGCGGAGGACAATCAGACTCCCTGGATAGAGGGTCCCCTCTTTACAGGCGATGGCCTCACCCCTACTCAGCTGGCTAAACACCACCTTTTTCTGGAACGCCAGATTCGTCGGCTATTGCGGCGGCTGTCTAAGCAGGCCAACCAACTCCTGCAAGCGGCCCAGGTGCTGCCTAACCTGCCAGAGGCCGTATTGGATGCGGCCTCCGAGAGTGAGGTCGGCCCCAGTCGCGGTCGATCAGTCCCGAATGTGCTCAACGTCTTGGTGGCCCTGTCGGGCGAGTTGGCAGAGGACCCAGATACTGAACTGAATCCTCCCTCGAACGCCGACTCCGATACCGCAGAGGACGCTACAGAGGACGAGGAAGACGAACCCAGCGAAGGGATGATGACCCATCTGGCGGCGGTGAATCTATGCCTCTCGGATATTGAATTTACCGACGTGCAGACTTCCCTAGGGCGTAGTAAACTCCGAACAACCCTGGGACGTCTTCGCAAGCTAGGCAAACAGTACCAGAAGGCCCAGCGAGAACTAGCCATTGCCGAGGCCGAGCAGGCCTGGCGTGCGGTCTGGTACGACGACTCGTCCTCCTAGGGGGTGGCCCTCAACCCTATGGTGTCTACAGCCCCATCCTCCTCTCCCGACTGGGCGCGTCTCCAGCGCGCCCTCTCTCTGGAGGCTGACCATGGGTTCAACAATCTTGTGGGCAAGCAGCAGGCTTTCAGCGATTTCCTTAGCGACCAGCTGCGCCATCCCCCCGGTCTCTTACCCGTTGAACAGCAGCAATCCTGGCAGGCTCTGGCCCAGCAGTATGCTAATTATAGCCATTTGAGCTTTGCCCAACGGCAGCACTTGGTAGCCGAAACCCGGCGCTGTTTTTACCATACCCAGCGCTTGCTGGAAAAACAGGCTGAAACTAAGGCCCGGCGAGTTCGAGAACGGCCATCTCGGGAGTTGAGTTCCCCCCCAGAGCCCTCTTCTGCCCCCGCCCAAACCAGGGCCGCCCCGTTGACCAACCCCGATGGCGGGCCGCCGCCCTGGGGGCTGGATCAACCGATCACTTACCTGAAGGGCATGGGCCCCAAGAATAGCGAGCGGCTGGCTAAGCTGGGCCTGTTCACCGTGCAGGATGTGCTGTTCTACTATCCCCGCGACCATATCAACTATGCCCAGCAGGTCAAAATTCGCGATCTAGTCCCCGGCGAAACGGTCACCATTGTTGGCACCGTGGAGCGGGCCCGTTGCTTTTCCAGCCCGCGCAATCCCAAACTCACCATCTTTGAACTCCACATCTCCGACGGTAGCGGTTCCCTCAAACTCAACCGCTTTTACCCCGGCAACCGCTACAGCACCCCCCGTTGGCAGCAGCAGCACAAACGCCAGTATCCCTCCGGGGCGATCGTGGCTGCCTCTGGGCTGGTTAAAGCAGGCCGGTTTGGCCTCACCCTAGAGGATCCCCACCTAGAAGTGCTCGACAGTCTCAGCGATCAAATCGAATCCCTCACCATTGGCCGCTGGGTACCGGTGTATCCTCTCACCGAAGGGGTGCCGGCCGATCTACTGCGCAAGGCCGTGGCCGCTGCCCTACCCGCTATTGCCTACCTGGAGGATCCCTTACCGGTCGAGGTGCGAGCAGGCTACGGGTTGGTTGACGTGACCGAGGCGATCGCCCAAATACACTTTCCCAAAGACCCAACCCACCTGGCCCAGGCCCGTCGTCGCCTAGTGTTCGACGAATTTTTCTACCTGCAACTCGGGCTACTGCGCCGGCGCCAGCAACAACAGCAGCAGCAAACTGCCATTACCCTGGCCCCCACGGGGGAGCTCATTGATCGCTTCCATCATATTCTTCCCTTCCAATTAACCCCAGCCCAGCAACGGGTCGTCAACGACATCCTCACAGACCTGCAAAAAACCATTCCCATGAATCGGCTAGTGCAAGGGGATGTAGGATCCGGCAAAACCGTCGTAGCAGTTATTGCCATTTTGGCCGCCATCCAGGCCGGCTACCAGGCTGCCCTGATGGCCCCCACCGAAGTGTTGGCCGAACAGCACTACCGCAAACTGGTGGACTGGTTCAACCAACTGCATCTACCCGTGGAATTGCTCACCGGCTCCACCCGGGCCGCTAAACGCCGCCAAGCCCTCGCCCAGCTAGCTACCGGTGAACTTCCTGTTCTGGTAGGGACCCACGCCCTGATTGAAGACCCAGTTCAGTTCAGCGCCCTGGGTCTAGTCGTGATCGATGAACAGCATCGTTTTGGGGTGCAGCAACGAGCCCGGCTCATGCAGAAAGGGGCCAATCCCCACGTTCTCACCCTCACCGCCACCCCCATCCCCCGTACCCTCTCCCTGACCCTCCACGGCGACCTGGATGTCAGTCAAATCGACGAACTCCCCCCTGGACGCAAGGCCATTC
Source organism: Leptolyngbyaceae cyanobacterium M65_K2018_010 (assembly GCA_015295885.1). Taxonomy (GTDB): domain Bacteria; phylum Cyanobacteriota; class Cyanobacteriia; order Phormidesmidales; family Phormidesmidaceae; genus Nodosilinea. The sequence continues at coordinate 5,454 of DVEE01000315.1, read as the reverse complement.
AAACTACCCTGCTCACCAGCAAAGAACGCCCCCACGCCTACGACCTGATGAAGCGAGAAATGGCCCAGGGGCGGCAGGTATACGTGGTACTACCGCTGGTGGAAGAGTCGGAAAAGTTAGACCTGAAATCCGCCGTAGAAGAACACCAGCGGTTGGCCGAAGTGATCTTCCCTGACTTTACCGTGGGTTTGCTCCACGGGCGCATGTCTGCGGCAGACAAAGACGCTGCCATCACCGCCTTTCGCACCGGCAAAACCAATATTCTCGTCTCCACCACGGTGGTCGAAGTGGGGGTCGATGTCCCCAATGCTTCGGTCATGCTGATCGAACATGCTGAACGATTTGGCCTGTCTCAACTGCACCAACTGCGGATGGCTTCTTTATCGCTGAAATGGATCTACGCTTCCGGGGCCCTGGGGAGGTCCTAGGTACTCGTCAATCGGGGTTACCTGATTTTGCTTTGGCCAGCTTGATTGAAGATCAAGAGGTTCTGATCCTGGCTCGCCAGGCCGCCACCGCCCTCCTGCAAGAGGATAACAGCCTCAACCGCTGGCCCCGTCTGGCCCAGGAACTCAAGCGCCGCTACGACAAACTGATGGCAGGAGCTATCATGACCTAGCCTAGGAACGTTACAGTTCATAACCTTAAGCGCCCTTTTGAGGTTCCTCAGAGCTCAACCCTAACCGCATCCCTAAAATCTAGGCATAATTTCCGGTAAACAAGGTTTTATCACCTTAGAGCTAGAGCCCTGCCATGTTTCTAACCACTAAAAAAGATACCTTCTTCAAGAAGAGTCAGGCCCAGGCCAGCACCTTATCCGATGGGGATAAGGTATTAGTCAAAGCTGGGCAAACCCTTGATATTCAGTACTACATCGACCTAGGCGATCACTGGCAAGTGGTTTTGGCCACTCCCAGGTTAGGAGATAATCAAACCCTGACTTGGTTCGTCTACGAACCCGACGTCGAGTTGAAATCCTCGGTCACCCTGACGGTGATTAGCGACACCCTGTTTAAGCAAGAGCCCAAGCTCTCTAGCCAACTCACTAACGCCCAAAAGGTTTTCGTTAAAAACGGCACCCAGTACGAACTGCTGGGTTACCTGCCGGCAACGGGGAATCATCTCAAGATTACCCTGGCTGGGGCTAACCTAGGCCCTGAAAAGCGAAACACCTGGTACGTTTACCAGCCAGACGTAAAAGTGTCGGGTACCCGTCAAGAACTGAGGGTAGTCAGCGATACCCTATTCAAAGCTCAGCCTCGGTTATCCAGCGAGTTGGGAGCAACCGACAAGATCTTTATTAAAAAGGGCAGCGTTTTTTTGATTACCTCCCATGGCGATATTGATCGTAACCACATCAAAGTAGCCCTGGAGGGAACTTTCCTGGGTTCTCAGAACCGCAATACCTGGTATACCTACGTGCCCGATGTAGAAATCAATGGCAACGCGCCCGATAACAACCCTAAAGACAAGCCCCCAGTCAAACAACCAGCTACCCCCAAGGATCCGGGCAAAGCCCTGCGGTTTCCTGGCTTTAGCAGTCTGTACTACACCAATCACCCGATTATCTGGAAGACTCCCGCCAGTGGCCAGGGCAACTTTACCTGGGGAGAAGCGACCCACAATGGCACCCGTATTCCCGAAAATCAAAACATTGTCTATGGCATGGTCCGGATTGCCCAAGCCTTGGAAGAGATTCGCCACTTATATGGTGGTCGAGCGATCACGATTAACTCCTGGTATCGACCCAGGGCCATCAACGCGGCGGTAGGTGGAGCCAGCATGTCTCGCCATCTGCAGGGAGATGCGGTGGATTTTAATGTAACCGGCATTCACCCCTACGATGTTTACAAACGTTTAGATGGCTGGTGGGGTAGCCGGGGGGGACTGGCCAGTTCTTCTGTATTTACCCATATTGACACCCGGGGCTACCGAGCCCGCTGGTCCTACGGCTACTGAGCCAATGGTCACCAGACGGACCGAGGAGCTGAGCAGGTCCCCCTTAGCTAGCGGTTACCTTGTTTTTAGAAATCTAGAATGCCTCGGTAGACTCTCCGTGCTATTCTAAATGGGCATGATTTTTTGCACCGGGGCGTAGCGCAGCTTGGTAGCGCACCACTTTGGGGTAGTGGGGGTCGTGGGTTCAAATCCCGCCGCTCCGATTTTACAGACCCTCGCCAACGGGCGAGGGTTAACTTTTTTCCAGTGATCTGGGTGGTTTTGCAGGCACAGTAGGCAAGTAGCTGGGACCCCATTTCCAATGACGGATCTTTTCTCCTCGGTTGCTCTACCCGGTGGATTTGAGGAGGTTGAGCATACCGCCGATTGGGCTTACCATATCTGGGCACCGGACTATGTCCATCTATTCCTACAGGCGGCGCGAGGGCTCTATGCCCTGCTAGGGGCAGAATGGTCCCCCGAGCCTGGCACTACTCGGAGAGTCAAACTGCAGGGGGTAGATTACGAAAGCTTACTGATTGCCTGGTTAAATGAATTGCTTTTTTATCGCTATGGCGAGAACCTAGGATTCAATCAAATTGACATTACCCACCTTGCCCCAACTTGCCTCGAGGCCACGCTCGGCGGCTCTCCCATCACCCAGTGGAGCAAAGATATTAAAGCCGCTACCTATCACAACCTAGCGATTACCCCCACAGACGACGGTGTTGAGGCGACAATAGTATTAGACGTTTGATGGCTCTCGCGGCCCTAGACCGGGGCGACGGTTGAGGGCCAGGTTAAGCAGGATGACATTTAGGTCTGCCTGACCTAGCAATCCATGGTTAGTGGGCTGTTTGAACAAGTAACCTGTACGGCTCTATAAATCTCTGACTCCTAGCCATCGGGAGCGGATTCAATGCCTGGGCCTGGAGGTAACCCCGATGATTACCAAGCAAGACTTTAACCGTCTCACAGACTATATTTGGGAACTCCCGACCACCTTCCATGCCCAGATGACGGTGCCGGTTTGGGTATTTGCCGATGAGGATTTACTGGAAGATGCCTTGGGGGACCTATCGCTTCAGCAGGCGGTGAATGTAGCTCAGTTACCGGGCTTAGTCGGACATGTGGCGATTATGCCTGATGTTCACCAGGGCTACGGCATGCCCATTGGCGGGGTTATGGTGTCGCGGTTACCCGATGGCATTATCTCGCCGGGGGCAGTAGGGTATGACATTAACTGCGGCGTCAGGGTGCTGGCCTCGACCATTGACTATGCTTCAGCTCAGCCCTGGCTGGCAGATCTGGCTAGTGCTCTCTACCGCTACTGCCCAAGTGGGGTAGGCAAAGGCGGACCCCTCGCCCTTACCCCCCCAGTCATGGATCAGGTTTGCTTAGAGGGATCTGGCTGGGCCTTAGAGCAGGGCTATGCCACGGAGGAGGATCTGGCCCGCACCGAGGAATTTGGTTGCCTGGCCGGCGCCGATCCCCAGAGCGCCAGTTCCCGGGCCAAAACCCGAGGTCATGACCAACTGGGTACCCTGGGGGCAGGTAATCACTTCTTAGAAGTTGACGTTGTGGAACAGGTGTTCGACCGGGAAGCTGCCGCTACTATGGGGCTCCACCAGGGCTGTCTGGCCGTGCAGATTCACTGTGGCTCCCGAGGCTTTGGCCATCAAATTTGTACCGACTATGTGCAACAGTTCCAACTCGCAGTCCTTCAGTACGGCATTCACTTACCGGACCGCGAACTGGTTTGTGCGCCCCTCAACTCACCACCGGGAGAAGCCTATTTAGGGGCGATGAAAGCCGCCGCCAACTTTGCCTTTGCCAACCGTCAACTGCTGGCTTATCAGGCTCGGCGGAGCTTTGCGGAGGTATTTGGCTCAACGTCGGACCGTAGCTCCCTGCGGCAGGTCTATGACATTGCCCACAACATGGCTAAGTTAGAGACCCATATTATTGATGGTCAGCCCCAGGAGGTATGCGTCCATCGCAAAGGGGCCACTCGCGCCTTTGGCCCTGGCTTTGAGGGTTTGCCCACTGAATACCGCCCCCTTGGTCAACCGGTATTAGTGCCCGGATCCATGGGTACGGAAAGCTGGATACTACTGGGTACAGCCGCGAATGAGCCCCTCACCTACGGTTCGACCTGCCATGGGGCCGGACGGGTCATGAGCCGCCACCAGGCCAAGCGCACCATCCGAGGCCATCAATTGCGGCAGGATCTGGAGCAGGAGGGAGTTCGGGTTCGCGCCGGTTCCATGGCCGGTTTAGCGGAAGAAGCCCCCCAAGCCTACAAGGATGTGAGCCGTGTAGTTGAAACCGTCAGTCGAGCAGGTATCGCTCATAGGGTCGCTCGCCTGCGCCCGGTGGCCGTGATCAAGGGATAGCCTGAGAAATCTGAGGGAGTAAATGCCCCGGTTAAGAATTTAATTTGCCGAAACGCCGATCGCGCTGTTGGTAGGCGAGTAAAGCATGGTGAAACTCAGAGGTATCAAAGTCCGGCCACAGGGTATCGGTCACGTAAATTTCGGCGTAGGCCAATTGCCAGAGGAGGAAATTGCTAATTCTCATTTCGCCGCTAGTGCGAATCAGTAGATCTGGATCGTGGCTATCGGCGGTATAGAGGTGTTGGCTAAACAGATCTTCGGTAATCTCCTCAGGTTTGAGTTCACCTCGCTGTACCTGGGTTGCCAGGCTACGACAGGCTTGGACAATTTCCTGGCGACCGCCGTAGTTCGTAGCCACGGTGAAGTTAATCCCTTGGTTATCCTTTGTTTCCGTAACCGCCAACTCAATTTCCTCCTGCAGGGACAGGGGCAGGGCGGCCAGGTTACCGACAAAACGGATGCGCACATCTTCCGCCATCATTTCCATCAATTCCTGGCGCAGCACTCGTTCAAACAGGGCCATCAAAAAGTCGACTTCTTCGATCGGACGCCCCCAATTTTCAGTGGAAAAGGCATAGGCGGTCAGAGCTCTGATGCCCCAATCGCGGCAACATCTGAGTAAGGTTTTAAGGGTATCGACTCCGCGACGGTGGCCCATGATGCGGGGTAAGCCCCGGCGCTTAGCCCAGCGACCGTTACCATCCATAATCACGGCCACGTGTTGGGGTAGGCGGTCTGGCTGGAGGTCAGCGGGAAGAGCGTATCGCACAACTGGCTTGGTGGTCATTTTTTCTCTCGGGGAGGCGATGATGGCAAGCGAAATAACCTTAGCAGCAAAGCAATCGTTTGATGACTCAGCCGTCGTCCCAGGGTTCTGAGTTGGGGGGCCACAGCTTCTCGGTCAGCGGTTTTTGAAAACTTGGATCGCAAAATACTGCGCAGACGACTACTGGTTAATGGCCGATCTAGCATACCGCCCTCTGCTAGAGAAATAGAGCCCGTTTCCTCGGAAACTACAACACAAACACAATGCTCAACCCGTTCGGTAATTCCCATGGCCGCCCGATGGCGAGTACCCAACTGGCGAGAGGCGACCCGCTCCGAAATGGGCAAAATGACC
>DVEE01000440.1 GCA_015295885.1 Leptolyngbyaceae cyanobacterium M65_K2018_010 | reverse complement strand
GGTTGCCAGAGCCAGATGCTCTGGGGGTGAGCTATCCAGCGCGATGGCGAGGCAGAGGGGAGGAAACCTTGGCACTCTTTGAGCCGTTGCGCCACAGGGCCGCCCGAAACTTTTGCCAGTATCTGCATCAGCATCGACTCGTATCGTCAACTACGCCTATTATCAAGCGGAGGGCATCTTCATCGGCTCAAGGGCCGTGGAATCCACCGTGAAACCACTTGGAGGGAGAATCAAATTCTCGGGAGTGCCATGGGAGCGGAAGTATATTCCTCAGGTGTTGAAGCACCGAGCGGCTTATCTTAATGGTCAGTCTCAAAACGAGTCTTGCAATACTGGGATGCACCCGAACAATCCAATTTTCGACTCTTGCCAGCCCTAATCTTGCCAGCCCTAATATTTCTATATCCGAAGCTGTTGCTGGTAGCAAATCTGTAGAGCGGACAATTTCGTAGCTCTGCGATCGCAGCACAGCAACCGTTAATGGAGAGATATGAACATCAGCAATCAAACGCAATTGACTCATGCTGATGGGATAGTAATGATGCGATCAGATACTGCCCAAGCTGCATAGTTTAGAGTCTGTCGAATGTCTTCCTCTTCCAGCTCGGGGGAAGCTTCTAAAACTTCCTGGACAGATAGCTTACTTGCCAATCGTTTTAGAATAAAACCAACAGTAATGCTCATGCCGCGAACGGTGGCACTGGACTGTTAAAGTTGGACGATTTCTGGAACACTTGCTGCATAGGGATTCCAGGCAACGAAAAACCAGGAATCCCACTTTAGGAAACCAGTGCCCGAACGGTCGGTTAGCCCAGGCAAACCTCTGGATTGACCGTTATACGATCTAACTTATTGCTCACTATTCTTCTTTCACAATGCGCTGCTCGAGGAATACCCCACTGCTGGAGGGTAACGAAAACTTAACATGGCATAAAAAGATTCCAGATTTCCTTTGCAGCCTAGAAGCTCCCTTTTATTCTAAGGGATAACGGAAAATGACAGATATGTATTCGTGTTTGGGCGGGCTGGGGAAGGCCAGGTAAACTCAAGCTTTAATGCCGGTGGCATCCATTGTGTGTCACCTCGCCCGCGATACTTTTGGATTTTCAAAACCAGCACAATAACCACCTTCAGGACAACCACCATGGGAAAACCGACTGGCTTTATGGAATATCTGCGGGAAGTGGCCCAAGAAGTCGCCCCCGCCGATCGCATTCGCAACTGGGACGAGTTCCACCTGCCCATGCCGGAGGAGAACCTCCGCACCCAGGGGGCTCGCTGTATGGATTGCGGCACCCCCTTCTGCCACACGGGCATGACCATCAGTGGCATGGCCAGCGGCTGCCCCATCAACAATCTAATCCCCGAATGGAACGACCTGGTGTATCGGGGCCTGTGGGAAGAAGCCCTAGAGCGACTGCACAAAACTAACAATTTCCCGGAATTTACCGGGCGGGTATGTCCCGCTCCCTGTGAGGGCTCCTGCGTGCTGGGCATCACTAGCCCACCGGTGACGATCAAAAACATCGAGTACTCCATCGCCGAAAAGGGCTGGGAGTCAGGCTGGATTACCCCCACCCCACCCCCGCAGCGCACGGGTAAAAAAGTCGCGGTGATTGGCTCTGGCCCGGCGGGGTTGGCTGCCGCCGCCCAGCTTAACTCGGCGGGGCACTGGGTCACCGTGTACGAACGGGCCGATCGCCCCGGGGGCCTGCTCATGTACGGAATCCCTAACATGAAGCTAGACAAGCGCCTCGTGGTCCAGCGTCGCTTGGATGTGCTGGAAGCCGAGGGCGTCACTTTTGTGTGCAACACCGAAGTGGGTAAAGACCTACCCGCCGCCACCCTGATCAACGACTTTGATGCGGTGGTGCTCTGCACGGGGGCCACCAAACCCCGTGACCTGCCCATCGAGGGGCGTGATCTTCAGGGCATCCACTTTGCCATGGAGTTCCTGGCCGAAAACACCCGCTCCCTGCTGGACGGGCAACCCACCTCCGGCTATATTTCCGCCGCCGGTAAGGATGTGGTAATCATCGGCGGCGGCGACACCGGCACCGACTGTGTGGGCACCTCCATTCGCCACGGCTGCAACAGCGTCACCCAGCTCGAAATCATGCCCCAGCCGCCCGAGAGCCGCTCTGCGGGTAACCCCTGGCCCGAGTGGCCGAAGGTCTACAAAATGGACTACGGCCAGGAAGAGGCGGCCGCCCTGTTTGGGGCGGACCCCCGCACCTACCTGACCACCGCCACCCACTTTGAGGGGGATGACCAGGGTCAAGTCAAGGCTGTCCACACGGTACAAATTCAATGGGGCAAGGACGACAGTGGCCGCTTCGTACCTCAGCACGTACCCGGTACTGAGAAGGTAATTCCCGCCCAACTGGTGCTGCTGGCCATGGGCTTTTTGGGGCCTGAACAACCCCTGATCGATGCCCTGGGCCTAGAGAAAGATGCCCGCAGCAACGTGAAAGCCGAGCACGAGCAGTACACCACCTCCATTCCTGGCGTCTTTGCCGCCGGCGATTGCCGCCGGGGCCAGAGCCTGGTGGTCTGGGCCATCAACGAGGGCCGGGGGGCGGCGCGGGAGTGCGATCGCTACCTGATGGGCACCACCGAGCTGCCCTAGCTCCGCTGAAGGGCCTCCAGCCCTTTGTCCATGGCTACCCTGCCGTTGGGGGAGCATCGGTTAAACCCGCACTCCTCCACGACCCAGCTTTGCTCGACATTCTGGCTAACCGGATGCTTACATCGATGTTCTAAGTCGCCCCTCGACGCCCCAGGAAAGCTGTCGATGGTGTAAGGATCTACAGGAAAAAATCGCCATCCATCATCCCAGACCCGCCAATGGCAGCCAGGTAGTGAAAATTGCCTTCCCCCACCGTGGCCTGGAGGGTTTTGATAATTTTTTCGGCATTATCGTAGGGGCCACTGATAAAGAAGGGTTGGCCATCTTTGCCAAATTCTAGGGGCAGCAGCGTTTCCGGGCGTGAGCCGAGGTGAGCTTGAACCTTGGTATTAAAGGCTCGGTTGGGCTCAAGGCCAATGCTGCGAGCATAGTCCACGGCTCCGTAAACAATCGCCTGGGCCTGGTCTAGGGTAATGTCTACAAACGGCTGCTCAAACCGATCCTCATTGGATTTGAGATAGAGTTGGTACTCACTGCGGCCCATTTTACGAGGCCCCATGGCATCCTTAACCCCCAAGCACCAATAATCGACCAGGTAGCTCCCGACCAGCAGACGGTTATGGTCCTGCCGGGCTACCACGACTTCACATAGCCCGCCTACCCCATCATCTTGGTTGCGATTGGTTAACTTTGAAAAGAGCCCGGCTTTTTGGGGCCGCAGCAGATTTTGAACAGCCCCCTGATTCACCCGGCATTCCTGCAAGGGTAGGAGGTTGCCCGATCGGGCTTTTTCCAAATAGGCTTCCTCGGCATGGTCACGGATAAAGGCCGTTACCTCAGCGGGCCGGAGGCCCAATTGGCGAGCAATTTGCTTGGGGGCAAGCTGGGCTTCCCGCAGACGCAAAATTTCAGCCGCTTGATCAGGGGTCATGGGCATTACCGACAGTCTTACCAACCTAAAGTCTCAATTGAGGGTTTCTAGAAACCCGATTCTTCGGACGGATCCATAACCGTGAGGCCAATCCACGGCAAAACCCAGGTGTAGATACCCGGGTTCTACCGTTTTAGGGTGAAGCCCCTCAGGGACAGACAAAACATTGGTCTAGAAATGGTCACCTGGTTAGAAATGGGACTAGCCCTTAAGGGGCTGACACCCGGGCCCCAGAGGTGCTGCACCTAGGCCGATCACCTATTTATCGCCTACTTGTAGATGCCCGGATTAAAGCGATCGCCGCCCTCCACCAGAGCCGGTTCAACCTCAGTCACGGTAAAGTTATCGAGGTTTTTGCGCAAGAGTTCCAATTGCTGCTCGGTTAGGCCGGGCAGATTCAGCACATCTTCCACCTTCTCGTAGGGTGCGTTTTCCAGGATCTTCCGGGCCAGGTTGGGGTATAGGCCCGGATATTTCCGAAAGGCCAGCACGTTGCTGTTGTTGAGGTCGAGCTTTTTGCCGTATTCCGTCGATAGTTTTTTATCTACCGGGTTCTGGCGCACCGGTCCCAGAGCAATCAGCTGAGACGGCTCTACTGCCCTAGAGGTAGCGGCCAGGGCCGGTTGCATGGCCCCCAGCCAACCCCACAGGCTCACCATCATGACCAAAATCAACCAACCTCGCCTGATTCGCTGCATTATCCTCAACCTCCTATGGGTTACGTAAGTAGCTGTGTTTAATTAATTGTAAGAAAAGAGTTTGGGGGCATCTTTGGGGGCACCTAGGGACCTTTTGGGATTAGTCGTGAACATGCCCCGGTGGCATCGTTGCCCCCGTCAAAACGGCTTCACTGGTATCGGCGGCCTCTAGGTTGGCCCCACACAAATTGGCCTCACAGAGGTTTACATCACACAGGTCGGCTCCCAGCAAATTAGCCTCAGCTAGGTTAGCCCGCCACAACTTGGCTCCACACATTCTGGCCCCGGTCAAATTGGCGGCCTGAAGCTCGGCCTCAGCTAAGCAGGTGAGGTGCAGCAGAGCGTCCTGCAAGTCAGCCTGCATGAGCTGGGCACCACTCAGATCCGCTTCCGTTAGATTGGCGGCCGTCAGCATAGCCTGGTTCAGGTTGGCCCCGCTTAAGAAGACTCCAAATAAATTGGCATGGGTCAGGTTAGCCCCGGCTAAATTCGCCTCACTCAGATTGGCATTTTGCAAGGCAGCGTGGGAAAAGTTGACCCCTGTGAGCTCCGCCCAACTCAGGTCAATGCCGCCTAAACTTGCCCCACTGAGATCAGCCCCTACTAGTTTGACCCCCTTGAAGTCTCTTTCTCCCAGGGCATAGCGAGCGAGCAATTCAGCAGCCGGCATGGGCGCTTGGGCGATCGCAGCAAACAGTTTACCCGTAGCCATAGCCAACTCCTGTTCCTGAATTTTTGCTTTGAAGTTTTTGCTTTGAAGTAGTCAAGACCGCGACGCTCTGGGCTGAGCCAGAGAAGGGCATGGGCTGGTTTGATCCTAACGTTCACCCTGACCCATGCTTTAACTATCGATCCAGAACCCTGGCTAGATCACACCGGGGCCTTTGTGGTGCCAATCATGGGACTCTTCCATGGCTTTGCGGTCCGCAGCGCGCTGTTCAGCATTGGCTTTCTCCACCTCATCCAAATCCCCAGGTTCATGGATGTACATAGGGGGTTCAACGGCGTAATTATTAATTAACCCTTCCTGGTCGATGGTGTAGCCGTCACGGGTGTGGATATGTTCAGGGTTCTTGGGGTCATGATCCACATGGCCAAAGGCATCCCCTTCCCGATCTGCCCGTGCCGCCGTTTCTGCCGGCACAATGTGGGGATCATAGTGGGATGGGGTAGGTTTCAGGTCATCTTGAGTCGTCATGGTCATACTCTCCTTAAGGGAATTAAGGCGTTTGTTTTAAAGCTTTGTTAGGGGTTGAGAGGACTAGAATCTCTCGTTGGCTTCTATTTTAGAGCGACTTTAACAGCCATCTTGAAATAGCAAACCAACGTTTCACTTCGTTGCATTTTTCTGTAATAAAACGACTTATTTTGTAATCATCGATGGCTTGACTTTTATACACTTCATTACCGATCGGCCTAACCCTAACCATTTCGCAGGAGCATAGAGGAAGCATTCTCAGGCTAGGGGAGCAGGATTCATGAACCAACAACAGTTACGGGCCTACGTGAATCTGATTCAGCAGTTGCTGGCTTGCCCGAGCGGGGAAGAATGGATTCTACTGCGCCAGAACGAAACTCTGGTCACCCCAGATTTGGTTCAGGTGATGGAGCAGGTGGCTACCCAGTTGGCCTACCAGGGCAATGGGAAAGAGGCCAAATTTCTCCACAATCTGGCTGGGCAAATTCACCATCTCTTTGTTGCCCAAACCGTAGGCCCCGCCCAGACGGACGATCGGGAAGCCGCCTACCTGGAACTGATTAAAGCGTTGATCGACTGCCCAGCGGGAGGGGAGAGTGAGCTGCTAGCGGCCCATCAAGATCTGATCGGCCCAGGGCTAGTGCGCATGATGCAGCAGGTAGCCTCTCAGTTAGCCCTAAAGGGCGATCGCGAGACGGCTGACTATTTGCAGCAATGGGCTATGGAGTTGAACCGACTCTGGATCCAAGAGCATGACTTTCAACCTCAGCCTAAGCCCGAGCCTCGATCCTATCAGCCCACTCCACCCGCCTCGGCAGAGATCCCTACAGCCCAGGGGCCACTCCGTTCTGCCCCCGTCGCTGCCGCTGCATCAACCCCTTCCCCAGGTGATGCCGATCTGGGCGAGGACTTCTGGGCAGATACCCCTGAGACCTTGGATTCCAAGGCCCCCCCGGCTGCACCGTCCCCTCCGGCCTCCGGTTTGAATTCTCGGACAACTCCAGCCACAACCTCCCAGCTATCCTCCAGCGACCCCATTGCCCATCACCTAGAAACCATTGCTCAGGCCCTGACCCGAATCAGCGAAAGCCTGGCCGCGGGCTCTCCCTCCGCCTCGAATCCGCTCTGGTACATGGAGGTTTTGGAACGGGCGGCTAGCGGAGGCTGGGTCATGACCAGCGAAGAGGTACAGCACCTGATCGGGATTAAACCCAGTTGCCCCAAAGGCCATGAATCCTTCCAGCGAGGCTGCTGGGTCTTTGAGAAAGCCGGAAAATTGGGATCCCAATCGGCCTGGCGAGTCACCAAGCATTCACCCTCAGACCTCGATTGACATCTGGGCTTAAAAGATAGGATGCAGTCCTGGAATAGGGCAATAGGAAGTTCTCTCCACCTGGGTCAGCGATCGCAGGGGGGCCAAACCCGCTAGGATGAAGAGTGGCCCTGATCTAAACCCAGCGCTAATTCCTATCGCCATGGACCCAACCGGCTGGATGGGCGGGTAGTTAAGGGTCGAATGTGGTCGTTCTATCGCTGTTGCGCCCCCAGTAGAGTATGTCCCTGTTTGACTGGTTTGCCAATCGTCGTAAAGCTGGTCCGATTAGCGAAGACCGCCAGGAGCGGGAAATTGCCGATGGCCTGTGGACTAAGTGCGAGGAATGTGGTGTATTGACTTACACCAAAGACCTGCGTGCCAATCAGTGGGTGTGTGGAGAATGCCACCACCACCACCGTATTTTTAGTGATGAGCGCATTCGCCAGCTAATTGATGCCCAGACTTGGCAGCCCTTAGATACCCATATCCAACCTAAGGATCCGCTGGGATTTAAAGACCGTAAGGCCTACGGCGATCGCCTGCGGGATACCCAAACCAAAACCCAACTGACCGACGCGGTGCAAACGGGCCTAGGCCTGCTGGATGGCCTACCCGTAGCCCTGGGGGTGATGGATTTTCGGTTCATGGGCGGCAGTATGGGATCGGTGGTGGGGGAAAAGCTCACCCGGTTGATCGAGCAGGGTACCCGTGATCGTCGCCCCGTAATTATTATCTGTGCCTCAGGTGGGGCTCGTATGCAAGAAGGCATGCTCAGCCTAATGCAAATGGCCAAAATCTCCGGTGCCTTGCAGCAACATCAGGCAGCCCGGTTGCTCTATTTACCGGTGCTGACCCATCCCACCACCGGTGGCGTGACCGCCAGCTTTGCCATGCTGGGAGATATTATTCTGGCGGAACCGAAGGCCACCATTGGCTTTGCCGGTCGTCGAGTGGTCGAACAAACCCTGCGGGAAAAGCTACCCGACGACTTTCAAACGGCAGAGTATTTACGCGACCATGGTTTTGTCGATCTAATTGTGCCGCGCACACAGCTTAAGGCAACCCTGGCCCAACTGATTCGCCTGCATCAACCCAGGACCGCCCCTGCCCTAGGGTTAGAGGCTAGCGAAACCGAGTGGGCCAACGGTCTTAGCTCCAATGCCGCGGCCCCCATCGCGGTGGACTAGGGGGGCGGCTAAGGTCTAGTTTTTCCTATTCACGAGATCTCCTGGAAAACTTGGGAATGGCCCCTTTCGGTGGCATGATAGTCATTACTAGATGGACTTGCTTGAGAACTCTTTATCAAGTCTGCTGTGTTGATGTCCATAGCTAACCCCTATACATTCGAGGAGAACCATGCTGAAGAGATGCATTTGGCTAGTTGCGATCGCGCTCTTCTTTGTCAGCCATTTGGTCATGGGAGACGCCATCGCGGCTGAGCTAGATGAGGCGACCCGCACCGTTAAGCTCAATCCAGAGGGCGACACCGTCGTGCTCTCCTTAGAGCAAGTGACCCGTGGACGCCGTCAGTTCAACTATGCCTGTGGCACTTGCCATGTGGGTGGCATTACCAAAACCAACCCCACCGTTGGCCTAGATCCTGAATCCCTGGCCGGTGCGTTGCCCCCCCGCGACAACATTGAGACCCTGGTGGATTATCTGAAGGCACCCACCACCTACGATGGGCTGACCGATATTTCCCAGGTTCACCCCAGCAAAAAAAGCGCCGACATCTTCCCCAAAATGCGTAGTTTGACCGAAGAAGACCTCGTTGCGATTTCGGGGCATATTTTGCTGCAACCCAAGGTCGTAGGTGAAATGTGGGGTTCAGGTAAAACTCGCTTTTCCGCTCCTCCCATTTAGGTGAATCGAGCAGATGAACCGAGACAGGTGTGAGTTCTGCCATTGGGATGCCCTGTGCGGCCGTCATGGGTTAAGCCATCCCGCTGAACCCATAGTGGCAGTGAGATCCGCCCCTGGACCTCAGGGAAGGGGGGAAATTACCCCCAAACTGAGCGCTTAGAAGTCGGTTCAACCAGGTAAGATGCCAATGGAGGGCTGTTAGGCAGCCACCCTTTCCGATTGAACTGGAGATTTCAGCCTTTAGAGGTAGTTATGCAACGTGTCTTTCGTGCCGCCCAGCGTCTGGGCCTCGTTTTTCTATCCCTTTTGCTCGTAGTGGGTGCTCTGACGCTAGCCTCGGCTCCGGCTTCGGCCACCAACTATGAGGTCAAAATGGGTTCCGATGCAGGGCTACTGGTGTTCGAACCCAGCACCATTACCGTTAAGCCCGGCGATACTGTGACCTGGGTGAATAACAAAATGGCGCCCCACAACGTCGTTTTTGACGATGGCGCCTCTCCTGGTGACAAAGCCCTGGCCGACAGTCTTTCCCATACCCAGCTTACCTTTGCCCCTGGGGAAAGCTACTCCACCACCTTCAGCAGTGATATGCCGGCTGGCACTTATACCTATTACTGCGCGCCTCACCGGGGTGCCGGAATGGTCGCCAAGGTCATTTTGGAAAAATAGGTAAGGGGGTTCTCCCTACACCAGCCGTCAACCTGATAGGGCCGTCATTGACGGTTAGGAGCGCTCCCATGGGGCGCTCTTTTTAGTGGGCTCCGTTTTCACGGGGTGGACTGGTTTGGCCACTATCCAAACGGCGAGCAGAACCTTCAGCCCTATTGACCATACTCCAGGCGCACCAGTTCTACCATCTCCGGCGTAATTTCCTCCGCCTGCTGTTCGCGGGCCACGTCCTCAATTCGTTTTCTGGCCTGAGTGCGGACGAAATAGGGAATATTTCTGAGCTTGGCTTGGGCCGCGGCCGTCCAGGGAGGGGTATCGGTCATGGGCAAAAGGGCTACCTGAAAAAACCAATATTCACATCCTATCGGCATTGGGAGAGCCAATGTAAGGTTTTGGCCAAGGTGTAACGTTCTTTCAGGAATGGGGGGGGTGGGGCGCGTAGATTACAGTGTCAGTTGACGGACAACAGGGCTGCGGGGAAAACACCCCTAGGCTAGGTCTAGGCCCTAGCAGCGAGGTCAAAGGACCGGTTGAATGGGGCAGTTTTCCAGGGTTTCGGGCCTATTTGTTGTAAAAAAGTGCCCCCAGGGAACACTAAGTCCATCGCCAACTGATGGCTAATCTGTACGCGTTATTCGTGAGTGTCATGGTAGCAACACCCCGTTATAGCAGAGACACAGCCCCAATCAAGGCTGGTGCATCGGATCCGGAATCTCCTTTCAGCAATCTGATGCACCCTGGCGATGATCTTTCTATGCCTGATTTTGCCGCTGGGGATGCGCCCCCCGAAGATTTGGAGGTTGATCCGGCAGCGCTGCTCAAAGGCCGACACACCACCGACTTGGTCCGCCTCTACCTGCAGGAAATTGGTCGGGTGCGCTTGCTGGCCAAGGATGAGGAAGTGTCCGAGGCGCAATGCGTGCAGAGCTACATGCAGTTGCTGGACAATCTACAGGAAGCGGCCCAGGCCCAGGGGGGTATTTTAAGCACTTACCACACCCTGCTCCAAACCCGCGATCGCCTTTCATCCCAACTGGGCTA
>DVEE01000002.1 GCA_015295885.1 Leptolyngbyaceae cyanobacterium M65_K2018_010 | reverse complement strand
TACCGTTGTAACTAAACTGTTAAGTCTAGTAGCCCCAGACCGGGCCTACTTTGGCTGTAAAGATGCCCAACAACTGGCCATTATTCGCCGTCTGGTCCAGGATTTAAATTTGCCCGGGCAGATTATTGGCTGCCCGACGGTGCGGGAGGCCAGCGGGCTGGCCCTAAGTTCGCGCAATGCTTACCTTAGCGAGGCTGAGCGTCAACGGGCGGCTATTCTCTACCAAGGGTTAATGACGGCCCGGCAGTTGTTTAAGGCCGGGGAACGGGCAGCGGCGGTGCTGATTGAGGCGGTGCGACAACGCTTGGCCGAGGTGCCGGATTTGATGCCCCAGTACGTGGAATTGGTCCACCCCGATACCTTAGTGCCCCTAGCCCGGGTGGACTCCATCGGCCTGCTGGCGGTTGCCGCCCAGCTGGGCAAAACTCGCTTAATTGACAATACGGTGCTCCGCCATCGCCAACCGATTCTGGCCATTGATGGCCCGGCCGGGGCGGGGAAGTCCACAGTGGCCCGCCGGGTAGCAAGCCGACTCAACCTGCTCTACCTGGATAGCGGTGCCATGTACCGGGCGATTACCTGGCAGGCCCTCCAGCAGGGGTTAGACCTGCAGGATGAAGTTGCCATGGCCGAACTGGTAGCGGCCTGTGACATTCATCTGGCTCCCTCTGGGGATGACCCGGCCCTGGCTGCCTACCCGAGCCGCATCTGGGTCAACGGTGAGGAAGTGACCCAACTGATTCGCAGCCCCGCCGTCACGGATCAGGTGTCTATCATTGCGGCCCAACCGGCGGTGCGCCAGGTTCTGTTGCGCCAGCAACAGCAGTATGGGGGGCCGGGCGGGGTGGTGATGGAAGGGCGAGACATTGGCACCCAGGTCTTTCCCCAGGCCGAACTGAAGATTTTTCTAACCGCCTCCGTGGCCGAACGGGCCCGCCGTCGCCGCCAAGATATGCAGGCCCAGCAGCAACCCCTAGCTAGCCTACCCGAGTTGGAACAGGCCATCGATGAGCGCGATCGCAAAGATAGCACCCGTCGGGTGTCTCCCCTCAAGCAGGCGGAGGACGCCATTGAACTGAACACCGATGGGCTATCGATCGATCAAGTGGTGGAAAAAATAGTGGCGCTTTTCTACGAACGAGTGGGCGGGGGAGAATGATTCAGATGGCCCTTTCCTAGTCTCGGCAGCCTATGACCATTACCGGTAAAACCCAACTCTTGGGCGTGCTCGGCGACCCCGTGGCCCACTCTCTGTCGCCGGTCATGCACAATGCGGCCCTAGCCGAAATGGGGATGGACTATGTGTATGTTCCCTTTACCGTCAAACCGCTGGAGTTAGCCCGGGCGATTGCCGGTCTGGCGGCGATTGGGGTGCAGGGTTTGAATGTCACCATTCCCCACAAGCAGGCGGTGATGCCCCTGTTAGCGGTGGTCACCCCAGAGGCTAAGGCCGTCGGTGCCGTCAACACCCTCTGGCGTACCGAGCAGGGTTGGGCGGGCACCAATACCGATGTGACGGGTTTCATCGCTCCCCTGCGCCCCCGACAGAATTGGGCCACCGCCACCGCCCTGATTTTAGGCAACGGTGGGGCCGCCCGAGCGGTGGTGGCGGGCTGCGGACAGTTGGGGTTCCGGGCGATTCAGGTGGTGGGGCGCCAGGCTCAAAAGTTAGCTGCCTTTCAGGCCAGTTGGGCCCATGCACCCATTCAGCCCAGCCTAACGGTGCATGGCTGGGAGGCTCTGCCAGCCCTATTGCCCCAGGCTGACCTGATCGTGAATACTACGCCCCTCGGGATGTCCACCACCGCCGGCCAGACCCCCCTACCGGCGGAGTACCTGGCCCTCGCCCCTGCCACCGCCCTGGTCTACGACCTGATCTATCCCCCCCGCCCCACCCGTCTGCTAACCCTGGCGTCCGAGACCGGCCTAGCCACCCTAGATGGGTTAGAAATGCTGGTCCAGCAGGGGGCAGCGGCATTGGCGATGTGGCTACAGCAACCGGTGCCCGTAGACACCATGCGACAAGCCCTGGTGGATTGGCTAGATAGGCCTGGGCAGTAGGCGAAAAGTCATGGGTGGCGCTGGGCTCGGCCTGAACCCTCCCCACCGGTGACCAGTGGCCCGGGGTGCCTATTCTAGGGGCGAAATCACGATAAGCTGATATAGGCGATGGCGGTGATCGAGGCAAAGTATGGTACGGCGTGGATTATTTACCGGCCTGTTAGTGGTTTCGCTCTGGTTTTTGAGCGGGATGGGGCTGAGGGCCGAGGCGATTACGGCGATCGAACTCACCGATTTGAGCTATCAACCCTGCCCCGCCGAGTATGCCGCCGGCATGGTGACCCCAGGGTCTATCCAGGAGGCCAGGTGTTACTTGATTGTGGGCAAGGCGATCAACCGATCCGGGAAGCCGGTGGTAAATGCGGATATTTTTGGCCGCATCTACGATGCCAACGATAACCCGGTGATGCAAAACCGGGGCCGGTTGGGCTCCATTGATCAGGTGCCCCCGGGCGAGAGCCCCTTTGAGTTAAGGGTTTCCATCGCCACCAATCAACCTGAGCCCTTTAAACTGGAGCAATTTAAGGCCTCGGGCTTTTCTGGTACGGTCCGCAGGTAAGCTGGTATTCCCTCGGTTAGCTATGGCTGGTCCTTCTCCAACACCCGACTCCCGCCCTGATCTGGTGCAGTTCATTCTCTCAGCCCGCGGTCAGGGAGCCAGCGATGAATTTATTAGTAAACTCCTGCGCGACTACGGTTGGCCGCAACGGGATATTGAGCGTGCTTTCTTTGAGGTCTACGAAACCTTAACCGGTCGCCCCCTGCCCACCCCCAGGGGCGGGTCTGGGGAAATGGCCCGGGATGCTTTCTTTTACCTGCTGGCCTTTATCACCCTCATTGTTTGGACCCAGGCCCTGGGGGAGATGGCCTTTGTGTTTATTGACCACCTGATTCCCGATGCCCTCAATCGTTACTCTGGCGACCCCTCCTGGCAGGTATCCTTTGCCCTGGCTCGGTTGATTGTGGCCTATCCGGTTTACCTGTGGCTGATGCGGCAGATCAACCGAGATCTGGCTCGAAACCGGGAAAAGTACTTTTCTGGAGTACGCAAGTGGCTGACCTACTTGACTATTTGGGTTGCGGCGCTAATTGCCATTGGGGCGTTGATTGTTTTTCTCAGCTCTTTTTTGCGGGGCGAGTTGACCCTACGCTTTTTGCTTAAGGTGCTGGTTGTCCTGGTGATTGATGGAGGGGTGCTCTGGTACTACACCGCATGGATTCGTCGGGAACCCGCTCCAGTCGCCCTACGGGTATCGCCATGAACCGATTGTCCTTTGATCAGGCCTTTGCCGCCGCCGCCACCACCGCCGTGATTTTAGGAGTGATCGGGGGTTTTTGGGTGCTCGGTACCCCTGGACGGCAGCGGTCTATTGCCGCCGATCGCCAGCGTTTGCAGGATCTAGGCATGGTAGCCCAAAACCTGCATCAAAATTATCTGAACCAACCGGACACCTACCAATTACCTGCTAGCCTGCCCGCCGCCGAAAGCCGGAACGATCCGCTCACTAACCAGCCCTACGAGTACCAGCGGCTCAGCGATCGCACCTTTCGCCTGTGCGCCAACTTTGATACCGACAGCAGCACCTATCCCCTCTCTCGGCCCCCCCAAGACCCAGCCCTACAGCGCTGGCAGCATCCCCAGGGACGTCATTGTTTTGAGTTTTCGGTGACGGAATATCCCGGTGTGGTCTACTACTAATCTGCCGCTATCTTAACCCGGCCCACTGCCGCCAGGAGATTGGTTCTGCCTGGCCCTGGCCCAAGCCTGCTCGGTTCAGGAGCGGCCTTCTTTAGCCAGGCGCTCCTGCTCTAGTCGTTCTCGCTCCAGGGCTAATTCCGTTTCCATTTCTTTGCCCAAAAAGTAATTTAAGAAGGTTCGAATAACCGCAATTAATCCTAAACGAGCTAGTTCTTGCGTCGTGGGTGCTACCGTCGTTCCTAAGATGTCAGCCCCGAGCTGAAACTCTAGGGCTAACGCCAACCAAGCCCCAAAGGACAGGCGCACCTGGTTGAAGGGAAAGGGCCTACCGCGATAGGCCCGTTGCAAAACCATCACAAGCTGTGCTGTTTTGAGGAAACCGAAGACAATACACAGCACGGAGGTGGTCTCTAGCAGCAGGGTGGCTATCAACACCACCTGATCCAGTAGCACTTCCAGGGATTCAAACAGTTCCATAAACGCCGGTATCTTGGGGTCTTCCCCTTTATACCGCGAACGGTTCCAGGCGATAGCCGTGCCAGCTACCGGCAAATTTCTCCGCCACTAGGGGAGTCACGGTTAGGGTCAGGTCAGAGCCACCGTGGACATCGATGCGCAGGCCAGAATAGGGTCGCTTCAGACTGCTGCCCTTGCCGCTGCGGCCCAGGTAGAGCTGGGATTGGGCCACGGTGCGATCGCTACCCTCCAGGGTCTCCTGTAAATCAGCGCCCTCGGGCCGTTGGCGCCGCAGACTATAGCCGCTGCCCCCACAGATCACCCAGGCCATGTGGGCGTCCCCGTGACCTGTATCGCCAGTCCTGAGATACTCCAGGCAATGGGCATGGCCATTCAGGACTAAGTTGACCAGGGGCCTACCCCGGGCTGGGGATCCCACCTCTGCGGCCACCTGGTCAAGCACCTGACGCAGGCGATCGCGCACGGCCAGAGTTTGACCCTGGGACCATTTGGTGGCTTCAGTCACGTAGGGCGGATGGTGGAAAAATAAAATTCGTCCCCGCACCGCTGTAGTTTGCCAGGAAAGCACCAGTTCATCTCGCAGCCAATCCAATTGGTCGCTATCGACCGGGGGGGCACTCCCGGGGGCAGCGGCTAATTGCTTATTGAGGTCAGAGATCTGCTCGTCAATTTCTTCCAGTTCGGCGGTCAGGTCATCAAAATCCTCCTCGCTCAGGGGCTGGAAGGTATTCAGGCTAGCCCGGCGAATTAGATCCGCTTTCATCACCTCCAGGCGCTGACGCTGCTGTTGCAGGTGTTGGCGAGATTGCCGCCCCTGCTCTGAATCTTCTAGGGGTAGGGGCTGGTTAAAGGTATTAGAGTCAAGGGCAAAAAAGTCAATGCCACCGTAGCGGAAACGGTAGTAGCGGTTAGGCAAGCGGGTAAAGATGGCCGGTCGATAGCTGAGACAGCGGCGACCATCTAGGCGACTGGTGTAGTGTTGCTCCAGATGGGCTGGGAGTTGGGCCTCGGGAATCGCCCTGAGGTAATCCAAAAAAGCCCGAGCATAGGCATCTCCGCTGAAGGAACCATGCCAACCCACATCCAGATCCAGGTACGATCGCAAAACATAGCGCAGGGGGCCGGTCAGTCCAGAGATCACCCCCAACATTAGGGGTAAATCGTAATAGTCGTGGTTGCCGGGCACGGGCAAAAAGGGAAGCTGGAAAACCATACGGTCATAGGCAATCTGGGAGTACTCTTCTCCACTGACTAGCCATTCCCGGTAGGGCTTAATGAAGTTGCTAGGGTACTGTTCTCGGGAACCTACTAGATACACCACATCCCCGGTGTGGAGAATGAACCGGGCCCCTTGACCATGGGCTAACAGTTGCTCGGCCACTTGGCGTTGGGGGCTATCCCGGCGATGCCGCCCGGTGCCACTATCCCCCAACACCAAAAACGAGAAGTCTGGGTCGCTGGCTCGTCCATCCTCAATCAGTAGCCGAGTCTGATCGATGCCCTGATTCCGCAGGGCCGGATGCTGCCATCGCACCCGCTGTTGCATTTTGCTAATTTTGGTGGCGATGGCGGGTTCAATGGTGAGCTTAAGACCCATAGAGGCGCTGTCAAAGACAGTGACGTGGGGAACAAACCTGAGCCAAGGACATCATACCTGGGTCAGGCAAGTATCCTGGCATGTTCGCTGGCCCCCCTCTCATGAATCGGTGAGGGTCTCAATCAGCAGATCGACCTGAGACCGCTTTTCCCGCAGGTAGGATTCACACTGTTGCAGCGCTTGCACAGCCTGCTCAAACTGGGCCAACACCTCAGCCAGGGGCAGGCGGCCCGATTCTAGGTCAGCGATGATGGCTTCGATAGTGGCTACGGCATCCTCATAGCTCCAGGGATCGGGCTGGTTTTTGGCGTGGGTGGATTTGGTTGCCATGGCGGTGTCTCGATCTAGGGGTTAGGGTCGGGGTGGAGGGCCGTCACCTGGACGGTTAATTGGCCCTGGGCTAACTGTACCTGCAGGGTTTGGTCTAGGGCCACGGTAGCGGCATCCACCACTACTTGACCCGACTGGTCTCTGACCAGGGCATAACCGCGTCGAATCACAGCTTCGGGATCCAGGGTCATGAGGTGATCTCGGAGGGCCCGGCAGCGATCGCTGGCCTGGCGGAGTTCCACCTGGGTACTGTGGGTCAACCGACCTTTGAGCTGGGTTAAATGGGCCTGGCGCTGCTCTAAGCGCTGATCCAGGCGCAGCCGCAACAGGCGCTGGGCCAGGTGCTGAAGATCCGTTTGGGCCTCTAGGAGGGCATCGGCCACCTGATTGGTGAGCCGGGCCACCTGGCTCTGGTGGGCCTCCAGCAAGTCAACCAGGGCGGGCACAGCGGCCAGGGCGGCGGCCGTTGGGGTATGGGCGCAGACATCCGCAGCTAAGTCGGCTAAGGATTCGTCGCGCTGGTGGCCAATCCCCGTCACCACCGGGATAGGACAGTCCGCCACGGCCCGTACTACCCGCTCGTCATCAAAGCATTCCAGGTCTTCGGTTGCTCCCCCGCCCCGGGCCAGAATCAACACCTCCGCCCGCCCATCCAGGGCGACTCGCCGGATAGCGGCGACGATGGACTCGGGGGCGTCATCCCCCTGCACGATAGCCGGCGAGAACAGGATATGCAGGCCAGGGTGATGCTGCCGCAGCGATCGCTGGATATCTCCCCAGGCGGCCGCCTGGGGAGAAGAGACCACGGCAATGGTTTGGGGCAAGGGCGGCAGGGGGCGTTTAAGTTCCGGGTCGAACAGTCCTTCGGCCTGCAGGCGCTGCCTAAGCTGGCGATAGCGCAAGGCCTTAAGACCATCCCCAGTGGGGAGCACTTGCCAAACCGTCAGTTGGTAGCTGCTGCGCTGGGGATAGACCTTGACGGTCCCCAACACCGCCACCTGGGCCCCAACCGCAGGGATGGCGCTGAGGCGAGTCATCTGGCTACGCCAGGCTACACAACTGATGGTGGCACTACCATCGACTTCGGTGAGGTTAAAAAACAGGCCCTTGGCATGGGGGTTGGCGCTGGATACCTCACCGACGACCCAGACCTGGCGCAGGTTAGCATCCTCTTCCAGCAGAGTTTTGATGTAGTCCACCAGCCCTGCCACGCTGAGGGGGGCTGGGGCATCCACCCCGAGAAGGTCAACAGGAATCATAGGGGCATCCATCATCAGAGCATGGTGGCTGGCCTGGCTAGCCAGCGGTTAATAGGGGGGAGGGGGGCGGCCCCCTTCTGAGTTCACCAGGGATCCTAGCTTAGCCGTGGCCTGCTGCAAAAAGGCTTTGACCAGCCCATCGCGCTGATTGAGTTGAAACTGCTGTTCTACCACCTCGGCCATCCCCCCATCGCCCCAGGTTTGGTTGTGACGAAAATACTCCACAAAGCTCTTGCCCGCAATGCGGGTGAGGTAGGCCCCGGTAGCCCCCTGCAGGGCCCGCCCCGCTAGGGCCGTGGCCAGATTGGTCTGCAAACCCAGGGCTAATAGGTCCACGGTCCCCTTGACGAGGCCCAGGCCAGCCAGGGTTTTGGCCAGGGAAAGAGCCAGAGCTTTTCCTTCTTCAAGGCTGATTTCACAGCCGTAGACCTGACTCAGTTCTACAACCATTTGCGCATTCACCGCAGCGGTGGCCAAAAAGTCTAGCCCGGGTAAAGGGGTCATGGCGATGGCACCGGCCCCAATCCACTGGTAACGGTCAATCACCTGGTCGGCTTGGGCCTGGCGTTGATCGGCCAACAGGCGCCGGGCCGTCTCCCCTAGCTGCTGAGATTGCAGCAGGATATTATCGGCAATCAGGGTATCCCCTTCTTCCCGCAAAATATCTGCCATGCGAGCCAGGAGAGGCAGGACATGAGGGCGCATTTGTAGCCATCCTCCCCCTTCCTGGGGCAGGGGCTTGGGATCAGCGGCAATGGCCACCACATCCTCGGCGGCAAGGGGAGGCACCAAACGCCTGCGTAACCGTTGCAGCAAAGCCTCTAGATCGGCCTCGGGGTAGCGATCGGCCTTATTGAGCACCACCACCGTGCGTTTACCCAAGTCCAGCAGCGTCTGCAAAATGGCGTATTCACTCTGGCGCAGGTCATCGTCGATGACAAACAAAATTAAGTCGGATCGGATGGCTAGGGCCCGCGCTGCTTCCTCCCGTAGGGTGCCCGCTACGCCCGCTTCGGCCAGGCCGGGGGTGTCAACCAGCCGCAGGGGGCGGGGCAGGTCGCCCAACTGCCAGGGGTAAACCTGTTCCCTCTGGGTGGTGCCCAGGGCCGCCCCTACCTCCCCGCGGGGTTGCCCGATGAGGTAGTTAATCAGAGAGGTTTTGCCGGCTGAGCCGACCCCAAACACGGTAATGGTTAAATCGCCCCGGTCCATCGCCGCCTGCAAGGCCTGGGATGCTTCGGCCAGGGCTTGGCGGGCCACCTGGTCTTGCAGGTGCTCAATCTGTTGCTGAACCGCCTCTAGGTTGAGCCTAGCCGCCTCGCTGGCGGTCCGTGGGGGTGGAGGCAGAGGACGGCGACGGCGGGGCCGCAGGAATAACCACAGGTAGTAGAGGCTAGCGGCGATCGCCGCTAGGGCTAGCCCGATCAATACCCCCAACACCGCCTGGGCCAACCGGGGAGAGACCAGCGCCAGGGTGCTATAGATGCGAGCGATGGCATCGAGCAGAACCAGGGCGGCCCCCAGGACTGCGACCAAAACCCCAGCTAGAACTAGCCATTGCCACCGTGCCATAGTCCGTGCCGAGCCCCCTCCCTGAGGCCAGCGATCGCTGTGCCGTACCCATTAACAATAAGGCAGAAACTAGAAGGCAGAGACACCCTCAAGTGCCTCTGCCTTGTTAGTTCACCATACTCAATACTCAGGCTAGCCTAGAGCCGGTTCAGCGGGATCTCAGCCGTGCCCTAGAGAGGGTTGTGGGAGAACCGATCGCTGCGGTTGGGGCGGCCCCCGCCCCCATCGTTCTCATTGCGAGGCCGAGCTTTGTTCACTCTCAGCTCCCGGCCCAGCCATTCTGCCCCGTCCAGTTCAGAGATGGCCTGATCTTCCTTAGTCTCATCGGCCATATCCACGAAAGCAAAACCTCGCTTGCGTCCCGTTTCCCGATCGATGGGCAAACTAATCCGGGTGACTTCGCCGTACTCGGCAAACACATCCCTGATGTCGTCCTCAGAGGCCTGAAAGGACAAGTTCCCAATGTAAATAGTCACGACTCTCTCCGAACCAAAATGCTGAAAGACTGAATGACAAGGCAACCCCAGAGCAGGCAAGCTTCCCGGGAAGCCCGGCCCTGTCATTTGCTGTCATCATAGCCCATCCCCCTCTGATTAGTAGTAGCCCATCTCACACCTGAGCGGTCTGTTTAAAGAAAAATAAAGCTTGCGGATCCCCCCTGGCCTGACTGCGCAGTGAGTTGGAGGAGTGTTAGGATTGAGGGCGTTTTGGTTTCAGCTTTGTTCTAGCCTCAGAGGAGATGCGGTTCCGATGACTTTATCCGTAGGTACCCCCGCCCCTAACTTTACGGCCAAAGATGACCAGGGTAATCCCGTATCCTTGGCAGATTTTGCCGGGAAAACCGTGGTGCTTTATTTTTACCCCAAGGACGATACACCGGGATGCACCAAAGAGGCCCAGAGTTTCCGCGACTCCTACCAGGAATACCAGGGCAAGGACATTGTGGTGCTTGGCGTCAGCATGGATGATGAGGCTTCCCACCGGATGTTTAAGGAAAAGTACGGCCTGCCCTTTACCCTGGTGGCCGATCCCGATGGGGCCATCACCAAGGCCTACGATGTGGATGGGGGCGGTTATGCCAAGCGAGTCACCTATCTGATCAATGCTGCCGGAGTGATTGACCGCGTCATCGACAGTGTTCAGACGGCCACCCATGGCACCGACATCCTGGCCGAACTGGGGGCCTGAGTCGCGGCCCTCGGCAGAATTGATTTTGCGGCAGAGTTCACTGGGGCCGGTGGGCTCTTTTTTGGGGCCCTGGTTTTAGGCTGATTTCCAACCGGGGGGATGGCCGAAATGAGGGTGGGAACAGCCGTACCGCCGGCCCTTGGGGCGACGGTAAACCCATCTCACCGGTAGCGAAACCTCCTCTAGGGCCTGGAGGACTGGTACCGCAAAATCAAGGGGTGAGAAGCTTGAAGAATCCCTGTCTTCAGCTGCCTCAGTCTCCACTCTACAAGGAATGACTTGCCATGAAGACGGAAACCGCGTCTGCTTCGACCTACCCGGTGTTTGTTGAGCGGGTAGAACAGGGCCAGGTGCAGCAGGTGGCCATTAAGCCCGATCGCATCGAATACACCCTGAAACCCCAGTTCGGTCGGCAACGGTTTTACACCCCCCTGAGGGGGTCCACCCACGAGCTCACCCAACTGCTTCAGCGCCACCAGGTTCCCTTTATCCAGGTGCCGGATACCCTCTCACCAGCGGGAATTTTAGGCCTGGTTTTGTCTTCAGGAGTGCTGGTGGGGGCCCTGGCCCTGGCCCTGAAATTTAGCCCCAGCGGCGGCGGGGTGGGAGCCGGTACCGCTGTGGGGATGGGAAAAAGCAAGGCCCGGGCCTACGGCCGTAGTAAGACGGGCATCACCTTTGCGGACGTGGCGGGGGTGGATGAAGCCAAGCAGGAACTGCAAGAGGTGGTAGATTTTCTAGCCAACGGCGAGAAATATCGCAAAATTGGCGCCAAGATTCCCAAGGGCATACTTTTGATCGGCCCGCCGGGCACGGGCAAGACGCTGTTGGCCAAGGCGATCGCCGGCGAAGCCGGAGTACCCTTCCTGAGTATGGCGGGTTCAGAATTTGTGGAACTCTACGTCGGCGTGGGGGCCTCGCGGGTGCGGGACCTGTTTAACCGGGCCAAACGGCAAGCCCCCTGCATTGTCTTCATTGATGAACTGGATGCGGTGGGTAAGACCCGCGGCAGCAACCCCATCGGCGGCAATGACGAACGGGAGCAAACCCTCAACCAACTGTTGACCGAGATGGATGGCTTTGATGGTAGTAGCGGCGTGATTGTGCTAGCGGCCACCAACCGCCCCGAAACCCTGGATCCAGCCCTGCGCCGCCCCGGGCGCTTTGACCGCCAGGTGCTGGTGGATCGCCCCGACAAAAGCGGTCGCCTGGAGATTCTCCAGGTCCATGCTAGCGGGGTCAGCCTGGGTGAGGATGTGGACTTGGCCGCCATCGCGGCCCAAACCCCAGGTTTTGTCGGGGCTGACTTGGCCAACCTGGTCAACGAAGCGGCCCTAATGGCCGCCCGCCACGATCGCCAGGCGGTCCTGATGGCCGATTTTAAGGAAGCCATCGAGCGCGTCATTGCCGGGTTAGAGAAGCGATCGCGGGTGCTGACTCCCCTGGAGCGGCAAACCGTGGCCTACCACGAGGTGGGCCATGCCCTGGTGGGGGCCCTAATGCCCGGCAATCACACCGTGACCAAAATCTCCATCGTGCCCCGGGGCCTGGGGGCCCTGGGCTATACCCTACAAACCCCCGAGGCCGATCGCTTCTTGCTGCTCGAGGATGAACTGCGAGGCCAACTGGCCACCCTGCTGGGCGGTCGGGCTGCCGAGGAAATTGTCTTTGGTAAGGTTTCCAGCGGCGCTAGCGACGACATCCAAAAAGCAACGGACCTGGCCGATCGCGCCGTCACCCAGTACGGCATGAGTGCCAGCCTTGGCCCGGTGGCCTTTGCCAAGCCGTCGGCTCAGTTCTTAGAGGGAGGCAGCGATCGTCGCGCCACCAGTCCCGAGGTGGCGGCGGAGATTGATCGACAGGTCAAACAAACCCTGGACAAGGCCCATGCCATGGCCCTGACCCTTTTGCGCCTGAACCGCGATCTACTGGAGTCGGCGACCCAAACCCTGTTGACCCAGGAGGTGTTAGAGGGGGATCAACTCCAGCGGATTCTGGCCCAGGTTAAGGCCCCCGCCGGTCTGAACGACTGGCTGGCCAAGGGCTAGGGGGAGCCAGGGTAAGCGTTAGCGGACCCAGCCTCAGCACCGCTTGGGAGCAACCTAGGGGCAACTGGCCGAATCCCCAGACCCGTCCCCTGCCCTTGTCTCCTAACCCGGCGGCCCTGGGGCTTTGGCCTTCTGTAACCGCTACCCTAGGCCGCCGATAGGGCGGCGGTGGCTACGGGGCGACCCACCTGATCGGAGAGCTGGGCCAGAACCCCGTTGATATTGGCCTTAGCATCGCCAAAGAACATCAGCGTGTTGTCTCGATAGAACAGGGGATTATCCACCCCGGCATAGCCCGGCGATAGGCTACGCTTCACCACCACCACCGTTTCCGCGCGCCAGACTTCCATCACGGGCATACCGGCAATGGGGCTGGTGGGGTCTTCCTGGGCGATGGGATTGACCGTGTCGTTAGCGCCAATCACTAGCACCACATCGGTTTTAGGGAAATCATCGTTGATTTCATCCATCTCTAAAACGATGTCGTAGGGCACATTGGCCTCCGCCAGCAGCACATTCATGTGCCCCGGCATACGACCGGCTACGGGGTGAATACCAAAGCGCACCTGCTTGCCCTGGGTGCGAAGAATCTGGGTGATTTCGGCCACCGCATGCTGGGCCTGGGCTACCGCCATGCCATAGCCGGGAACGATCACCACGCTCTGGGCGGCCTCTAACAGATCCACCACTTCGCTGGCGTTGGTGGCCGTGGCCTGCTCCGCACTGCCGGCCCGCTGACCCGGGTTACTAGCCCCTTCGCCAAAGCCCCCCAGCAGTACATTGATAAAAGAACGGTTCATGCCCTTGCACATGATGTAGCTGAGGATGGCGCCACTGCTGCCCACCAAAGCCCCGGTAATAATTAGCAGGTCGTTATTGAGCATAAACCCGGCCGCGGCCGAGGCAAGGCCTGAATAGCTATTCAGCAGGGAGATCACCACCGCCATATCGGCACCGCCAATCGCCATCACAATGACGATGCCGAAGATCCCCGCCAGGGTGGTGAGTACCCCCAGGGGCACTAACCCCTCGCTGCCCGTGGCGGACAAAAAGGGAAAGGCAAAGGCCACCATCGCCACCAGCATGGCAATGGTGAGGATATGGCGGGCCGGCAAAAGTACCGAGCGACTGGGCAAAATGGCCTGCAGCTTACCGACGGCCACCATGGAGCCGGTAAAGGTGACCATACCGATAAACACCCCCGCATAGATCTCTATCCGGTGAAGGGTTGCATCCATGCCGCCCAGGGCAGTGCTGGGTTGAAGATATTCGGCAAACCCCACCAGGACGGCGGCTAGCCCCACAAAACTATTCAAAAAGGCCACCATTTCGGGCATGGCGGTCATCGCTACCCGGGCGGCGGCCACTACCCCGACGAATAGGCCCAGCCCAATGGCACTGGCCTGGATCGGGTAACCCTGGCAGAGCAGAGCCGTGGCTAGAAATGCGATCGCCATGCCCAGCATACCCAGCCAGTTACCTCGCTTGGCGGTGTCTTGATGGGAGAGCCCGCTCAAACTGAGGATAAATAGAACGCTGGCAGCAATATAGGCAACGGTAACCAGGTTGTTAGACATAGGAGTAACCAGGGGTGAAGGCCGAGAAGCAAGCTGAGCAGTAAAGGCAGAAGGCAGAAGGAGGTAGGGCTTTGCCCGTGCGTAGCAGTCAGAAAGGGAATCCCCTTTTATCAAGGCTTTGCAGCCGCACACAGGGTAGCCCTATGGCCGCCGCAGGGTACCGGGACCTAGCGATGGAACATGTTCAGCATGCGCTGGGACACCATAAAGCCACCAGCAATGTTGACGGTGCCTAGGAAAAGAGCCAGGGCCCCCAGCATGGTGGTCGGGGCGGTGAGATCGCCGGAAATCTGTAACATACCGCCGATGATGATGATGCCGCTAATGGCATTGGTGACGCTCATCAGGGGGGTGTGGAGGGCCGGGGTAACGTCCCAAATCACCTTCCAGCCCAAAAAACTAGCCAAGACAAACACCGTAAAGTGGGTGAGGAAGGATTCCGGTGCCCAGAGCCCCAGGGCGACAAAAATCAAGGCCAGGGTGAGCAGCCCCAGTACCCGCCCGCCTAGCCCCCGGGAGTGAGCAGGGGCAGGGGCCGTGGGGGGCGTTACGGTCTCCGTCGCCGCGGGGGCAGTTGCCTCGGACTGGGGTGGCGGTCCAAGAATTTGGCCCTGGTAGATCACCGTCGTACCCCGGATCACCTCATCCTCCAGGTTGACCTCAAAGTGCTGGGATCCCCCCAGGTCGCTCAGGAGATGGTAGAGGTTGTTGCCGTAGAGTTGGCTCGCCTGGGCCGCCATGCGGCTGGGTAGATCGGTCAGGCCAATGATGGTCACCCCCTGGTGAGTAATGATTTCTCCGGGCTGGGTCACTTCACAGTTACCCCCCTGTTCGGCGGCTAAATCCACCACCACGGAACCCGGTTTCATAGTCTCGACCATATCCCGGGTAATCAGCAGGGGGGCTGGCTTACCGGGGATCAGCGCGGTGGTAATGATGATGTCCACCTCCTGGGCTTGCTGGGCAAAGAGCGCCATCTCAGCGGCGATAAAGGCCTGGCTCATCACCTTGGCGTAGCCGCCGGTGCCGGTGCCATCTTCTTGGAAATGCAACTCCAGGAACTCAGCTCCCATGCTTTGCACCTGCTCCTTCACCGCCGGACGAGTGTCAAAGGCTTTGACGATCGCACCCAAGCCTCTAGCCGCGCCGATGGCGGCCAACCCGGCCACTCCAGCCCCAATGATTAAGATTTTGGCTGGGGGGGTCTTGCCAGCCGCGGTGATTTGCCCGGTAAAGCAACGGCCGAACTGGTTGGCCGCCTCAATGACCGCCCGATAGCCAGCAATATTGGCCATGGAACTCAGGGCATCGAGCTTTTGAGCCCGACTAATCCGTGGCACCGCATCCATGGCTAGGACCGTGCTGCCCCGCTGGGCTAGGCGCTCCATCAATTCCCCATTTTGGGTCGGCCAGATAAAGCTCACCAGGGTACTGTCCGGCTGTAGCCAATCCGCCTCGTGGGCCTCGAATTCGGCGTACCACTGGGGTGGACGCACCTTCAACACAATGTCGACGGTCTGCCAGAG
This sequence comes from Leptolyngbyaceae cyanobacterium M65_K2018_010, assembly GCA_015295885.1. Taxonomy (GTDB): domain Bacteria; phylum Cyanobacteriota; class Cyanobacteriia; order Phormidesmidales; family Phormidesmidaceae; genus Nodosilinea. The sequence continues at coordinate 14,787 of DVEE01000002.1, read as the reverse complement.
GCTGGGTGCATCCGGCAGAATGTGGCAGCCCACCTGTTCGTAGGCGCGATCGCTGAAGCTGGCGGCAGCCCCCGCCTGGGTCTCTAGGAAGATCTCAAACCCTAGTTTTTGCAGCTTTTTAGCCGTATCGGGAGTGGCAGCCACCCGCCTTTCTCCAGCAAAAATTTCCTTCGGGATGCCCACCTTTAGGGCCCGGGACGCTGCCTCTGGGGCTAAATCGGTGGCAACAGTGGGAGAAACCGTTAAAGTCATGGGGTGGGTATCCTCAAGGGGCAGATCGACCGTTCAACAGAGAGCAACACAAGGACAAACTTAGGCAAGTTGCGCCTCAGCCTGGGGCTTAAATTTGCAGTAAGAAACAGGCTCTAGCCCAACCTCAAACCTCCTATTGCAGGCTAGGCTAAGGGTCGCTGAGAACACTTAGGAGGGGATGAATACTGGCCTCTTTCCCCACAGAAATAGCGGCTTCGCGGGAGTAAAAGGCGGCAAGGGTGACTTGGCTAAAGGGATTTAGAGCCAGACCCTGAAACGAACCGTCAGGCTATTCAGCGAATCAAAGGCCAGAAGATTGCAGATCTTTTAGTAATCTCAGTCACTGCGTGGGCTTAACTAGCTTGATAGTAAAGGCGATAGCCGGTGAACGGAGCGAAACTTCAAGAATATTTTATTTGTCAAGAAACAATTAGTCGCCCAGATGGGTATCAACGTAAGCCGGGACAGCATTGAGCATCAGGAATTCTGAACCCCTGACCCCTGGCGTCTTCCCAGGAGATTTGTCCGGCTTTGAGTCGCTACCCGCCCAGTTCCTGAACTGACCTAGATCTGGCAGGGTTGTCCGGCGGCCTAGGGGGAAGCCCCTAACGCAGGGAAAACTTGCGTACAGCCAACAAACTGCCCATCAACCCTACCAGGGTACCCAGGCCAATCAGGGCGGTGGGCAGCAGGATCAACTGTTGCGGGGTGAGGCTCAGTCCTTGGGCTAAAAACTGGATAAAATCAGCCTGCTGAGCGGCAATTTCGGTCAGGAACTGTTGCACTCCGAACATTAAAGCCCAGGCTACGACGGCTCCAGCAATGCCAAAGGCCGCTCCCTGCAGAATGAAGGGCAGATAAATCCATACCCGGGTGGCGCCCACCAACTGCATGACTTCAATCTCCCGGCGCCGGGCTAACACAATTAACCGAATGGTGGTGGTAATCACCGCCGTAGCGGTCAGGGTCAGGATAGCAATCACAAAGGCGCTGGCCCACTGCAGCCCTTGATTGAGCTGGGCCAGGCGGGTAACCGCCTCGTCAATGTAGCGGACCTCATCGACCCCCTCCATCTGCTTGAGTTGATCGGCGATGGCTGGTACCGCCTCCGAATCCTTAGCCTTGACCTTGAGTTCATCAACCAGGGGGTTCCCCTTGAGCTGGGCGGTGGCGCCCTCAATATCTGAAACGCCCAGATCCTTGACCAGGTTGGCCCAGGCTTCCTCCTTAGTCACAGGAGTCACCCCAACCACGTTGGGGATGGCTTCTACCGCAGATTTCAGATCCTGGGCTTGGAAACCCGTCTGCAGATAGGCAGAAACCTCAAGCTGACTCCCAAACTGGTTTAGCAGGCGCTCCAACTGCCAGGTCGATTGCAGGCTGATACCGAACAAAAACAACAGCACGGTAATGGTGCTAATGGCGGCCCAGTTCATCCAGCCCCCCCGCCGTAGACCTAGCAAGGTTTCCCGCAGCAGATAATCGAACTTGGTCAAGAACTTCAGCATAGTCTCCTCTGCCAGGGGCCTAGGTCGCGATATCTAGTGGTTCAGGCCTCAGACCCCACACTAATTAGAGCATGGTACAAGCTAGCGGGCTTTTCTGAACCTTGTCAAGGGAGAGTTGGCCCCTGTCAACCTCATCCCCTAGCGCTATCCCCAGGTAGGATATGGCCGTAGCTAAATTTCTTTAGAGGAGCCAAAACTCAGATCCCATGCTTGATCCCCAGTCGGTGCTGATTTCTCCCGCCCTACCCGACCCCTGGCCTAGGTTTGAGCATCCCCTCAAGTTAGGGGTCTTGGCCTCTGGCCGGGGCAGTAATCTGGAGGCGATCGCGGCCTCAATTCAACGAGGAGAGTTACATGCCCAAATTCAAGTGGTCATTTACAACAATCCCCAGGCGGCGGTAGCGGAGCGGGCCGATCGCCTGGGCCTTCCCAAGGTGCTGCTCAACCATCGTCATTACCCCAGTCGCGAGTCCCTAGACCAGGACATTATCCAGACCATTCAAGCCCACGGGGCCGACTGGGTGATTATGGCAGGCTGGATGCGTCGTGTCACTCAGGTGCTGATCGAGGCTTTCCCGGGACAGGTGTTGAATATTCATCCCAGCTTGTTGCCCAGTTTTCCTGGTATTCATGCCGTAGAGCAGGCCCTGGCCGCGGGGGTAAAACTATCGGGCTGCACGGTGCACCAGGTAGAACTCCAGGTGGACAGTGGTCCCATCCTCATCCAGGCGGTGGTGCCCGTGCTACCGGAAGATACCCCCGACACCCTCCAGGCCCGCATCCAGGCCCAGGAACACCGCATTTACCCGGCGGCGATCGCCCTAGCGGCCAGCCATAGTTCCACCTAGGTGTTGAATCGGTAGACGCGCCTGACCCCGGCTTAACCCTGGGCCTCGCCCCCGGGGTTAGGCGGAGCACCGGCCCCGGGATGCACCAACCGCCCTCGGTGGGCTGGCCTTAACGCCCGAGCAGATTGGGAATATCCCCACAGCCACCTGGAACCGTAGCCCGGGTGGCTGATCCACCCCAGGCGCAGCAGTACCAGCGTTGATCCTCCGATAGGCGTTGTACCCCCGTCAGGTTGGCTCCCTCGATCACAGCCCCGGTATGGGCCCCAGTGGCATAATCCGGAATACCGTTGCGCGTTCGGGGGGAGGCGGTTTTGGCGTCGCCAAAAAAGAGCCGCACGCCCATCAGGTCGGCCCCGGCCAGGTTGGCTTCGTAGAGGATAGTGCGGGTGAAGTTGGCCTTCACCAGGTCGCAGTTCTTGAGATTGGCCCGAATCAAGTTGGCTTCACTGAGGTCGGCCCAGCGCAGATCGGTCCCGGCCAAGTTGGCAACCGCTAGCATAGCGCCCAGGTCAATGACCCGGGTGCCGTGGGGCCAATCTTCTTCGTAGCCGCCTCGGCCATCTAAAATGGCCCGCCCCAGGCGGTTATCTCGCCGCAGGGGAGTGAGTAACCGCGATCGCGACAGGAACCGAATCACCTTGGCCTTGCCGTTGGCATCGACGCTGCTGAGAATGGCGGCGGTGCGGGCCTCGGCAATAATGCGCTCCTGGGGCCAGTCTTCTAGCAGGCCCTCTTCATCCAGCACCAGTTCCGAAATGCCCTGGAAATAGGCATCAATGGTTTGCTGCTGGGTAATCAGGTTTTGTTGCAGGGTCAAATCCCGAGAAATCACGTACTGTCGCCAGGCCACAAATAGCGCCAAAAAGGCGATGAAAATCTGCCCCAGCGCTCCTAGGAAATCCCCCAGGGCACCGAGCACCTCCCAGGGCAGGGTCAGTCCCCAGGCCAAAATAGCCTGGGTCAGGCCGGTAATTTGCATCAGCCCCAAAATGCCGATCAGAATGCTAGGGATGGCAATCGCCAGGGCTTGCTGGCGGGGAGACAGTTCCGCCAACACCTCTTGAAAGAAGGGCCACATTAGCCGCAGGGAAACCACAGTGGCCACCAGCGATCCGGCCAGGATCAACCAGACACTGTCCACAATCAAGCCCAGGAAAATCACCGCTACCGCCACCAGGGTGATGGCGCTAGCCGGGGCCACGGTAGTATCGGCCGGGGCGTAGGGGCTGGGGCTAGTCGGGTGCCCCCCCTCCTCGGCCAGCCGCAGCCCCCCTAGGCCCGATAGACCGGCGGCCGGGCCTGGGGTGAGAGGCTGGGGGCCATCCGGGGGGAGGGGGGCGGGGTCCGGCCAATCGGTCACTTCCCTGGCTGGGGCAAACGCCGAAGTCGGTTCAGACTGGTTAAACCCATTGGCCCCATCGGGCTGAGGGTGGGGAGGGGGGGAAAAGGTCATAGATCGATCGGGCAGGAAACTGGACTCAAACCATCGGGCCCCTGGCCCCCAGGAAACCCCATCGGATAGAGGTTGACTGGGTTAAAGGCACCTTCATCATAGGCACTTTCTGAGGAACTGGTAAATCTGCCGGGTAGGTCAGTTTGCTATTCTGACAACCGTACCTCCTGGAAGCAAGGCCATGGTCGTTACCGTTGATCGGATTGCCCAGTGGAAGCAGACCGGCAAGCCGGTGCAGCCGCTGGCCGTACTGACCGCTTGGGATGTGATCTCAGGCCAGATTGTCGATCAGGCGGGAGCAGACATTGTCTTGGTGGGCGACTCCCTAGCCATGGTGGCCCTGGGTTACGACACCACCCTGCCCCTGAGCCTAGAGGAGATGCTCATCTGCGCCAAGGCGGTGCGGCGAGGGGTCAAAAAGGCTTTGCTGGTGGTGGATCTGCCTTTTTTAAGTTATCAACCCAGCCGGGTTGAGGCGATTCACGCCGCCGGTCGGGTGCTGAAAGAAACCGGTGCCCAGGCCGTAAAACTGGAGGGTGGCCATGGAGCCGTGGTTGAACGGGTCCAGGATCTGGTGCAGTGGGGAATTCCCGTCATGGGCCATGTCGGTCTCACCCCCCAATCCGTTAACCAGTTGGGAGGATTCCGCCAGCAGGGGCAGTCAGCGGCGGCGGCGGATCGGATTCTCACTGAGGCCCAGGCCCTAGAGCAGGCCGGGGCCTTTGCCATTGTGCTGGAGCATATCCCGGCGGAGTTGGCTGGCACCATTACCAAGGCCCTAAAAATTCCGACCATTGGCATTGGTGCCGGGATTCACTGCGATGGCCAGGTGTTGGTCACCGCCGACGTGTTGGGGCTATCCGTCTGGCAGCCGCCCTTTGCCAAGGTTTATGCCCAGTTAAGGCAGCAGGCGATCGCGGCGGCCCAGCAATTTTGTGGGGAGGTGCGAGCGGGCCAGTTTCCCAATTAACTCGTCATCACGCCGCCAGCAACTGGCGCAGGACGTAGGGTAGGATGCCGCCGTTGCGGAAATACTCCACCTCATCCAGGGTATCAATGCGACAGAGTAGAGGCACGGCGGTGGTGTCCCCGTGGCTGCGGTGCACCACCAAGGTCAACTCCAGGCCAGGCCGCAGGCCACCGTTGAGCCCTAGCACATCAAAGGTTTCATCCCCCTCTAACCGCAGTAGACCGCGATGAAGGCCGGCGGGGAACTGGAGTGGCAAAACCCCCATGCCCACCAAATTGGATCGGTGAATGCGCTCAAAGCTCTCGGCAATCACCGCTTTGACGCCTAAAAGCCGGGTGCCCTTAGCGGCCCAATCTCGGGAAGAGCCGGTGCCGTATTCCTTACCCGCAATCACCAGCAGGGGAATGCCGTGCTGTTGGTATTGGATCGCCGCCTCGTAAATCGACAGGGTTTCCCTAGAGGGCAGGTAGCGGGTGACCCCTCCCGAGGAACCCGGCACCATCTCATTTTTGAGGCGAATATTGGCAAAGGTTCCTCGCATCATCACCTCATGGTTGCCCCGCCGGGACCCATAGGAGTTGAACTCCGACACCGGCACATGGTGCTCCCGCAGATAATGCCCCGCCGGGCTATCGGCCTTGATGGCGCCAGCTGGGGAGATGTGGTCGGTGGTAATGCTATCGCCCAGAATGGCCAGCGGCCGGGCTCCCCGAATATCTCCCCAGGCCTGACTCGGAACGCTAGGGGTCATGCCGGTAAAGTAGGGAGGGTTTTGCACGTAGGTGCTGGCGGCTTGCCAGGGATAGGTCTGACGTTCCACGGTGTCAATCCGCTGCCAACTTTCAGGCCCCGTAAAGACGTTGCTGTAGCGACTACGAAACATCTCTGGGGTGAGCGCCTGGGCCATGGTGGCCTGAATTTCCGCAGTGGTGGGCCAAATATCCTTGAGATAGACCGGTCGCCCGGCAGCATCCTGGCCGATGGGATCGGTTTTCAAATCAATGGCGAGGCTACCCGCGATGGCGTAGGCGACCACCAGGGGCGGGGAAGCCAGGTAGTTCGCTTTGGTATGGGGACTGACCCGACCTTCAAAATTGCGATTGCCGGAGAGCACTGCCCCCACGACCAGATCATGGTCCTCAATCGCCGCGGCGATCGCCGTGGGTAGAGGACCAGAATTACCGATGCAGGTGGTACAACCATAGCCCACCAGGTTAAAGCCAAGGCCATCTAAATCCTGTTGCAGGCCCGATTTTTCCAGATAATCGGAAACCACCTGACTGCCCGGTGCCAGGGAGGTTTTAACCCAAGGTTTAACGGTGAGGCCCCTTTCCCGGGCCTTACGGGCTACCAGACCAGCCCCAATCATCACCGAGGGATTGGAGGTATTGGTACAACTGGTGATGGCGGCGATCACCACATCCCCATCGGTGAGGGCATAGTCTGTTCCAGCCACGGGCACAGATCGCTTTTCCCCGTAGTCCCTGCCGCTAAAGCTAGGGAAGTCGGAGGTCTTAAATTGAGTGGCTAGGTCCACCAGGCGCACCCGATCCTGGGGGCGTTTGGGACCAGCCAGGGACGGTTCAACGGTACCGAGGTCCAGGGCTAGGCTGTCCGTAAACAGGGGATCTGGTCCTCCGGCCTGGCGCCACAGGCCCTGGGCCTTGGCATAGGCTTCCACTAGGGCGATGCGGTCTGGATCGCGGCCCGAAAAGGCCAGATAGTTGAGGGTTTCCTGGTCAATGGGGAAGAAGCCGCAGGTGGCCCCATACTCCGGCGCCATGTTGGCGATGGTGGCGCGATCGGCCAGGGTGAGGTGATCCAGGCCATCGCCATAGAATTCTACGAATTTACCTACCACCCCTTTCTGGCGCAACATTTGCACCACCATCAGCACTAGGTCAGTGGCCGTGGCGCCCTCGGGCAACTGGCCGGTCAGCTTAAAGCCCACCACCTCGGGAATCAGCATGGAAATCGGTTGGCCCAGCATGGCCGCCTCGGCCTCGATCCCACCGACGCCCCAGCCCAGTACCGCCAGACCATTAATCATCGTGGTATGACTGTCCGTGCCGACCAGGGTATCGGGGTAGGCCAGCACTTCTCCGGACATTTCCTTGGTCCAGACGACCTGGGCCAAATATTCTAGGTTGACCTGGTGACAAATGCCAGTGCCCGGCGGCACCACGCGGAAATTGTCGAAGGCCTTTTGACCCCAGCGCAAAAAAGCGTAGCGCTCGTGGTTGCGTTGGAATTCTTTTTGCACATTTTCCTCAAAGGCACCGCTGCTACCAAAGGCATCCACGGTCACCGAATGGTCAATGACCAGGTCCACCGGGGAAAGGGGATTGATTTTATTAGGATCCCCCCCCAGGCTGACCATAGCATCGCGCATGGCAGCCAGATCCACCACCGCCGGCACGCCGGTAAAATCCTGCATCAACACCCGGGCCGGCCGATAGGCAATTTCTCGGGCGGAGGTGCGGCTCTGAAGCCAATCGGCGATCGCCTGCACATCCGCCACCGTGACTGACCGACCATCCTCATGGCGTAGGAGGTTTTCCAACAACACCTTGAGGCTAAAGGGCAACCGGCTAATGTCACCTAGGGTTTTCGCCGCCTCGGTCAGGCTGTAGATAGTGTAGGTTTGGCCAGCTATGGTCAGATGAGTTTTGGCATTAAAACTGTTCACAGGCTAAATTCTCCGGTTGCGGTTAAGGCCAGATCCTTGAAGTACTTGTAGCGCAGTACCTAGACCTAACGGATGTCATATTACCCTTTCCAGGGGGAATTACTGTAAACCCCACGTCAAATCCCCAAGACAAATCCCCAAGGAAATAACTGGGGCTCAACATTTGAGTAAGTTGGGTAATTTTAGTAAGATAGATGTAAAATTCAGCCGCAGCTCACATTCGACTCTCCTGATCATAGTTTCCTATTAGGACGAGTTAGGGGCTTCTAGAAGGTTGATGGCCGGTGTTCCCCTGGCCTAGAAGCAACCTCTGAGGCGATGGGTTGAATCATTTCTGAGCTACGGCCAACTTCCCCCCTTGGGAGCACACTTAATGCACTGTCCATTCTGTCAACATCCTAATAACCGAGTTTTGGAGTCAAGATCTGCGGAATCTGGACGGAGTATTCGACGGCGACGGGAGTGCCTACGGTGCGAGCGGCGATTTACTACCTATGAGCGCATTGAGTACGTACCGGTCACCGTCATCAAGCGAAACCAGGAACAGGAGTTGTTTGATCGGTCAAAACTATTGCGGGGTATTGTGAGAGCCTGTGAAAAAACCACCGTATCTTCCCAGGTCATAGAAGCCATCGTTGATGATATTGAGGCAGAATTGCAGCAGCGCCAACATCGAGAAGTCACCAGTGCTGAAATTGGTGAGATGGTTTTGACTCAGTTGCGAACCATTAACGAAGTCGCCTTCGTGCGGTTTGCCTGCGTTTATCGGCAATTTCAAGGCATTCGTGATTTTACCGATACCCTCAGCCAACTTCAGGGCGAACCACCGGGCGGGCGAGAAAATCAGGCCGATCATGGCCGCCCCCTGACCTACAGTCTCCCCTCTGCGGTTCGCTAGGGTCGCGAAAACCAGCCCAGAAAATTATTTTCTCAGCTTTCAGGCCAGGTCAATCGCCCCAGGGACTTATCCAGGGCTCTTCAACAACCTGACCCAATCCGCTATAATGTAAAACCTGTGGATTAATCGGGTTACCTCAGGCCGGGGAGATTTATGCGGAGCATGGGTCTCTAGACCTGAGTCAATGGTCTGTCAAGTTTGCACGAAAACCGCAGTATTACGGAGAAAATCGTAGGAAAACACTAGCATGCTCAATCAGGAAGTAAAGGATACAGGAATCGGCTTTACCCACGAAGATTTCGCTGCCCTGCTCGACAAGTACGACTATCACTTCAACCCTGGCGATACGGTTACGGGTACGGTGTTTAGTCTCGAGCCCCGGGGAGCCCTGATTGATATCGGTGCGAAGACCGCTGCGTTTCTCCCCATTCAAGAAATGTCGATTAACCGGGTGGACCATCCCGAAGAGGTGCTGCGCTCCAATGAAACCCGGGAGTTTTTCATCCTGACTGACGAAAACGAAGATGGTCAGTTGACCCTCTCCATCCGTCGCATTGAGTATATGCGGGCTTGGGAGCGGGTGCGCCAGTTGCAGAAGGAAGATGCCACGGTGCGTTCCGGAGTCTTTGCGACGAACCGGGGCGGTGCCCTGGTCAGGATTGAAGGTCTGCGCGGCTTTATCCCCGGTTCCCATATCAGCACGCGCAAGCCTAAGGAAGATCTAGTCGGTGAAGAATTGCCGCTCAAGTTTTTGGAGGTGGATGAAGAGCGCAACCGTCTGGTTCTCAGCCATCGTCGTGCCCTGGTAGAACGCAAGATGAATGGTCTGCAGGTCGGTGAAGTGGTGGTGGGGGCTGTGCGTGGCCTCAAACCCTACGGGGCCTTCATCGATATCGGCGGGGTTAGCGGTTTACTCCACATCTCCGAAATTTCCCACGATCACATTGACACTCCCCATAGTGTGCTCAACGTGAATGATGAAATTAAGGTGATGATTATCGACCTGGATGCCGAGCGGGGTCGCATTTCCCTATCGACTAAGCAGCTAGAGCCAGAACCGGGGGATATGGTGAAGAACCCCGACCTGGTCTTCGAAAAAGCGGAGGAGATGGCGGCTAAGTACCGGGAACAATTGCGTAAGCAGGCGGCGGAGCAAGAGGGTATCGTTGAGGAGCTGGACTCGGCTCCCTACGAGGAAGAGGAAGTCGTCCTGGCCATTGATTAAACTCTGGTGCGGCGGACGACCCATATCCGCCGTTGAGGCTCTGGTTTTTGATAAGGATGGCACCCTGGCTAACTCCCATTCCTGGTTAGCTCAACTAGCCAGGCAGCGGGCCCAGGTCTGTGTCGCCGCCGTGCAAAGTCAGTTTGGCGACCCAGCGTCGGACTTGCTATCCCAGATCCTGGCTAGCTTTGGGGTGAGGCCGACCGGCCTAGATCCAGAGGGGTTGATGGCAGTTGGTACCCGTCAGGCTAACCAGGCCGCCGTCCTAGACCTGCTGCTGCAGGCGGGGTATCCGGCCCAGGGGTGGGCGACTTGGGTGGCAGATCTGTTTGACGCCGCTGATCGTAACCTGGCGCCTAAGGCCTCCCATACGCCCCCTTTTAGGGGTACCCAGGCCCTGCTAGAACGACTTCAGGCCAGTTCTCTCAAGGTGGGGGTGCTCTCCTCAGATAGCCCGATGCATGTGGAAGCATTCTTGCAGACCTATGGGTTGATGGCTTGGGTGGATGGCTGGCAGGGAACCAACCCCGATGATCGGCCCAAGCCCCATCCCGCGCTGCTGTATCGGTTGTGCGATCGCCTGGCCGTCAGTCCTCAAGCCACGGTGATCGTGGGCGATAGTGGGGTGGATCGGCAACTGGCCCTCAACGCTGGAGCCGCTGGCTTTATTTCCGTTTCTGAAGCCTGGGGGCGACCGGCGGTGGAGGGAGCGGAGTGGGTACTGACCGATTGGGATGATTTGCAAGTCTTGCCCGCTGGCCCTTTTGCCTAGGTCAACTACGTTAGGCCCCCCCTCACGACCCTGGTAGATGGGGTGGGGGATGCGAACGGCTACCCACGGGCTCCGCCCTACCTCCTAACGCCTGCGGCGACGCTTCGCGTTGGCGTAGCCTGTCTGAAAGACAAACTGCCTTCTGCCTTCCTCCTTCTGCCTTCCTCCTTCTGCCTTCATCCTTCAGGTACTAGGTGGCTCTGGATTCTGAGGAAGAATCATCGCTTCTAGGGCCGTTTGGAGATCCTCGGTGAGTTGAGCGACCGCCTGCTTGCGGTTAGCCTGGTAGGCAGCCCAGCGATCGCCCACGGCCATCACCTCTCCCACGGTAACGGTCGCGACTTGGGGCCCCAGCTTGGGTCGCGGAAAAGGATTTTCACCTTTGATTAGAGCGATGATGTCTCGCATAATCAGCACGCTCTCGGCAAAGCGTTCGGCACTGGGGCGTTCCCTCACGTATTGCCCCGTAACGGCCACAAAGTTTTCCACCAGGCGCATGTGCCACATTCTCAGGTTGGCTTCCTCCGCTTCTCGATCGGCTAACCCCTGGGCCACCGCCGACAGGGGCTGGTTTCCAGCCAAATCTTGACGGAAGATCCGATCCCAACCCGCCTGCTCAATGCGGCGGCAGCGGTCAATCACATGGCCCTTGGGCGGTAGTTGAAAGTAGGTTTCGGCGACCTGTAAGGCGCGATCGCGCAGGGCTTCCAAGCGCTGGCTAAAGGTGAGTGCGTCCCCCTGGCCGCCGGGCAGCGGCATGGAGTAAACTCGATGGTAATAGTTTTCCATCACCCCAAGCAGATGCTCGGCCAACCCCACCAGCCGCTGGTAACGGCGCAGAATAGCCCCATCCGGGTCAGCCCCGGAGCCCAGGGTAGGGGGCCAGTCGGGGGCCAGGGAGGGCAACCCTGGGGATTGGAGGCCCGTCTCCCGCTCCAGGCGGTCTAGCCAATCATCCAGGCGCTGCCAGGGTGGCGTTTCGTAGCGGTAGGAGATCCCCAGGGGCACCAGGCTAACCGCCGCCGGGCGCTGGTCTCGGTGCAGGTCTTCTAAACACCAGAAACACAGTTGTGCCACCCCGGGTTCCAGGGGGCTCACTAGCTCCGTATGGCCGTTATTGCCCCCCTCCGGGGCCGCAGCCAGGGGCCAGCGCCCGTTTAAGAAGAGGTTCCGTGCCGATCGCAGCCCCGGGCGATCCGCCTTCCCCCGCTGCATCGGGGTGCCACCCAGCCGCGCATACAGCCACCCCACCCACTGACCCGCCCAAAGGGGAATGCCGCGATCGTAGATGAAGTGAGCGTGGATAGGCGCTTTCAGCGCCACCCCCAGGGCCCGAGCGCGGCGGGGCACATCATACCAAAGCAGATGGGCCAAGCAGAAAGAATCCTGGGGACTGGGATGGCGAAAGGCAATCATGAACCGCTGTTGCTCGGCCTGAAAGTCGCGAAAAAGGTACACCAGCGGATCGATGTTGTAAGACTCAACCCGGTGGATTTTTTCCTGCCAACGCATCCAGTAGGGAAGAGCCAAACGAGTTGCCCCTAACACCGGCAAATTAGGGGCGGGGGGCAAAAAGTTAAGGGGTGGCTGAGCCCGAGTAAAAAACTGTACCAAGGATCAAAACGGCCGCAGGGGGTCTAACCAATACCCTGATGATATAGCAGCACAGCCATGGGGGGTGTCCGAGTCAGGCCCATGGGGTATGGAGTTGCGGGCCATCCCATGTATGTAATGGCCCCGTGTTGACGGCGTGAAAGTTCTGTAAAACCCCCGGGTCCTGGCATTGTCTCAGCCCCAGAAACCCGGTTTAATGGCCAGAAGTTCAACCGTGGCAGCTCCGATGCAGGGAGCCTACGCCAGTTCAGGAAATCGTCACCCCCTCCGTCTAGGCCTCATTGAGTCAACCGCGACCATCGCGGCGACCCTGGATAGGTTGCCGCAGGAAAAGGTGGTGCACTACCACTGCGGCCTTGGGTTCAGCCGTAACCCCAAGGCTATCTAGCCCCCCTCGACCATGTTGTCAGCAGTGAAATTAAAGCCGTTATGATTTCCTTTAAGCCATTTTTCCAGGGTTACTTCTGGCCTGATTTGGATCACAGCCGGTCTTGCCCCTGGCCCCCGCAGGGACAAATCTCTTCCCTGCCAGGGGCCCCGACTATGCCTTGGTTACTCGAAACCCTGCTGCGGAACCTGGACTTTGACCTAGAGCAACTGGCCGATGTGATGGACCCCATCCTCACCGCCCGCAATTTTTGCCAAGGTTCAGGCCTCTATCTACAGGGCATTGTTGTGGGCGATCGCAGTTTTATGGCCAGTAATCTCAATCCCCAGGGGTGGATTCAGGCCACCCCCTGCGGCACCCACTGGTTGCTGGGAGGTCACTCCTGTTGCGCCCTGGCCATTGCTGGGCAAGGTGTAGCCCAGTTTCATGCTGTTCTGGACTTTGATCCCCGGCACGGGTTCTTGCTCACGACCCTGGGCGAAAAACCCGGTACCTGGGTCAATGGCCAAAGCCTCAAGCCGGATCAACCCTGGCTGTTGCAGGAGGGCGACACGGTGCAGGTAGGGCGCCTCAGCTTTGAGTTTCTGCAGGAATTTTGCCCCGCCTACCACTGGAATTAACCCTCCAGGAGGTGGCCCTTGGAGCATCAGTCGAAGATGGCCCAGGCCGCCATCTCTTCGCGACAGTTGTGCAGCCAGCAAGGGGGTTTCCTGGCCCGTTCTAGGCTGCTCTTAGAACACGCCATATCCATTGCCATGGCTGGCTGCCCTCACCCCGGCCCCTCTCCTTGGGGGAGCGGGTTCTGCATTCGGATTCCCTGGTCTCCTGGGGAGACAGGGTTGGGGGAGATTGCAGGGGCTCTGCCCTCGCTGGTCGAGGTCTACTCGGCGAGCTCTGGCAGGGGGTCGGCTGGGAATGGTTTTCCCAGGCTCGAGGGATCCTTAGCTTCCCCCGGCGGGGACTAAAATATATCAAGCTGAAGCTTTCCGAACGTCCCATGGCCAGACCTGCCCAAGGCACCCCCCTAGACCTGGCGGCCAAAACCCTTTGGCCGGCCCAGACAGAGCTGGTTAGCTTGCGGTTTGATCTGACGGCAGCGGCCGCCTACGAGCTATACCCGCAGTACACCATTGGCCTGCACGCCTGGTTTCTGGACGAGATTCACCAGTTTGACCCGGCCCTCTCAGCCCAACTCCACGATGGCGAAACCGACAAAGCCTTTAACATTTCTCGATTAAGCGGCCAGTTCTCAACCCATAGCCGTGGCCTACAACTGCAAGCGGGCAAGACCTACCACTGGACCGTCAACGGGTTGACCCAGCCCGTTGTGGCGGGTCTAGCTCAGTGGCTCAAGCGGTTGCCTGGGGAAGTCGCCCTTAAAAATGCGCCCCTGGCCATTCGCCAAGTGAGTTTGGCCCAAGCCCCTACCACCTACGCCAAGCTGGCGACGGTAGAGCCTGGGCATAGCCTCAGCCTGACGTTTGTGAGCCCCACCAGCTTTCGCCGTCGGGGGCACCATCTACCACTGCCCTGGCCGAGAAATGTCTTTCACAGCTACCTGCGGCGGTGGAACGAGTTTTCTAACCGTCCGGTGGATCAAGACCGCTTCCTCGACTGGGTCGATGACTGCGTGGTGTTTCAGCGCCATGAGCTGGCCAGCGAGAAAATTGCCGCAGGCAAGCGCGGCTCGGTGACGGGTTTTACAGGGACCGTCACCTATGGTTTGGCCGGCAAGGCGGCGGAACAGCCAGAGTTTGTGCAGTTGTTCTATACCCTGGGCCACTACGCGCCCTACTGTGGCACTGGCCACAAAACCACCTTTGGGCTGGGGCAAACCCGCCTGGGCTGGCATCTGAGCCAGGTCACCTCAGCCCCTACCTCCACCGTCCAATCCCTGCTGGCCAATCGCATTGACGAACTAACTACCTTTTTTGTGGCTCAAAAGAAACGCACCGGCGGCCACCGGGCCCAGGACTCTGCCGAAACCTGGGCCACTATTTTGGCGCGGCGGGAGTTGGGGGATTCGCTGCAGGCGATCGCAGCAGATTTGGACCTACCCTACGAGACGGCCAAGACCTACAGTAAGCTGGCGCGGCGAGCGGTGAGAGAGAAGACAGAAGGAGGAAGGCAGCTTCCGACTAACCCCGATGGGGTGAGCACAAGGTGG
>DVEE01000243.1 GCA_015295885.1 Leptolyngbyaceae cyanobacterium M65_K2018_010 | reverse complement strand
AGGGTAATCCGCCCCGTGGTGGGTTCCGTAATCCGGCTAAGCAGTTTCAGTAGGGTAGACTTGCCCGCCCCATTGCGGCCAATGATGCCCACTACCTCCCCCTGCTTCACCTCAAAGGAAACATCCTTCAGCGCCCAAAACTCTTCTTTGTAAGGCGTTGGTCTGGGTTTATGGGGGTGGCGCAGGCGGTGGCCAAAAGACTTGACCCCATCGGCAATCACATCGCGCAGGGCCACGTAGCGAGAATGGCTCTCCTGCTGGTGGCCAATAATGTATTTCTTGCCCAGGTTTTCGACCTGGATAACCGAATCAGCCATGGGTGGGGGCAACGGACAAAGGGGCTATGTTGACCATTGTGCCCCGGAATGACAAGAAGTTTTCATCCTCCCGGCGGAGCCATCGGTGGCACTATCGTCCATTATCATCAGCTGAAGCCATCGTGGCCCGAGGCCTGTTTAAAGCTGCCCCATGGCATCCCCTCCCGTGATAGGTTTGGGCCAGGGATCGGAGCACTAGCCCCTCAGACGCGGCAGGCCAATTTCTTCGCCTGGGTGAGCAGTGCCCATGGACACTCAGACTACCCTGTCCAGATGGTTTGCTCCCACTGGAGTGGGGAAAATCGTCTCGAGCACTTGGTTAAGATGCGATTACCCTGGGCCATACCCCCCCTGATTAAGTTTGGTAAGGGTCCCAAGCCCGATCTGGTTGAATCCTGGCGGGGGGCCGTAGGTCAAGGGTCAACCGCTAAAATCCATAAGTACCGTCGCTGTATTATTCCACCTGCCCAGTTAGGCTCCCTCCTATGGCTTCCTCCCCTGCGACCCAACTCACCCAACTGGCTGAGGCTCTGGCTGGAGAGTTTGATAATCAAGCCCAATCCCTCGCTGAACCGATCTGGTATCTCCATCTCAGGGTATGGAATCGGCCCTTGCCCCGAACTCTATTTGGCCAAGGCTACGCCTTTTTTATTGAGCAGATTAGCGTTGCCTCAGGCAATCCGCCCTATCGGCAACGGATTTTGCACCTTACCTGTGAGGCAGAAACGCTCTGGGGACAGTACTACGGTCTACAGGATCCTGGGCATTGGCAAGGCAGCGCCACCCAGCCCGAGCGATTGACTCAGCTCACCCAGCAAGACTTAATTAGCCTGCCGACCTGTACTCTACACATTGACTACGCCCCCGCCACTGGCCAGTACTGCGCTCGCCCACCCGCTGATAGTCTCTGTTGCATTACCTACCAGGGTCAGAACAGTTACATTCGGTTAGGGTTTGACCTAGGTCCCGGATCAGCGCTTCCAGACAGGGGAGTGGAACTCAAGGTCTACGATCGCGGCATTGATCCCGCCACCGGCAAGACCACCTGGGGCCCACTCATGGGCCCCTTCCACCTAGTTCGGCAGCAGGCCTATGAAATTTCCCCGATCTGAAGACCAGGGCTCAGGCTCCTCAGGTTCCGCTCAACACCTAGGGAATAGGCCAGTTTACCCAGTCTTGGGGCTTGAGAAATACCTCGTAGAGGCGTGATTCAGGACTATCCGGGGCAGGGCTATAGCCGTATTCCCAGCGGACTAAGGGCGGCAGCGACATCAGGATCGACTCGGTGCGCCCATTGGTTTGCAGGCCAAAAATCGTGCCCCGATCGTAGACCAGATTGAATTCAACGTAGCGCCCTCGCCGATAGAGCTGAAACTGCCGCTCGCCATATTCCCTGGCCTGGTGTCGCTCAGCAATAGGCAGGTAGGCGGGCAAAAAGGCCTCGCCGCAGTCCTTAGCAAAGGCAAACAGGTCCTCCCAGCTACGCTGGGGTAATTCACCCAGGCTCTGGCTCACCTGATCGGCGGTTTTACCCTGGTCTGGGCCTCGATAGAGGTACCCTTGACCATCCTGGTAGTCAAAGAAAATACCCCCCACTCCCCGGGTTTCTCCCCGGTGCTTGAGGTAGAAATACTCGTCACACCAGGGTTTGAAGACAGAGTAGTAATGGGGATTGTGGCGATCGCAAACGGTTTTCAGGGTCTGGTGGAAATGCACCACATCCGCCTCAAAGGGGTAGTAGGGGGTGAGGTCGATACCGCCGCCAAACCACCACACGGGCCCGGCTTCGAAGTAGCGATAGTTGAGGTGTACCGTGGGCACGTAGGGATTGCGGGGATGTAGGACCATCGACGTACCCGTGGCATAGAAACGATGCCCCGTCGCCTCCGGGCGTTGTACCAAAATCGAAGGCGGCAAATGATCGCCCCATACCTCCGAAAAGTTCACGCCCCCCTGTTCAAAAACGCCGCCCTGCTTAATCACCCGCGATCGCCCGCCACCGCCCTCCGGGCGTTCCCAGCTATCTTCCTGAAAGGTGGCCAAACCATCAAGGTGCTCCAGTTGTTGACAAATGCTGTCCTGGAGCTGCTTGAGCATGGCGCTGGCGCGATCGCGGGAATCGGCCGGAGGCGGTGCTGTTTTTGCGGTTGGGGTAGACGTAGGAACGGAAGAAAGAGTCATAGACGCTGAAGTTACCTTAACAATGTTGTTCGCCAGGCCCATGTGTCACACTATGGTTTAATTCCTGGGGTTTAATTCCTGGGGTTTAATTCCTGGGGTTTAATTCCTGGGATGGATTCATG
>DVEE01000022.1 GCA_015295885.1 Leptolyngbyaceae cyanobacterium M65_K2018_010 | reverse complement strand
AGCACGTCGCGGATCGCGCCCGTATCGATCAGCTCGCGTTGGAGATGGTCGAGGGCGTGAATTAAATTGATCAGGCGCTCCCAGTTCGGTTCAGTACCCGTTTCCAAGTGAATTTTGTCCAGGAAAACGTGGGTTTCATCTAGGGCCGCTTGCAGTTCACCCAAATCGACCCGTTGGCCAGGGCGATCCTCCAGAATCGCCTGCAAATGGCCGACTAGAGCGAGCAGTTCCGCTTTCATCGACCGTTGGGCTGCGGCCAGGGCAAGCTCAGGCTGGGCTAACAGACTCTCGCTTAACCCCTCGGTATAGGCTGGACCGCGGCTGGGAATCAGCTGTGTAATCAAACGGGCAAAGGGGCGGGTCAGAGGCAAAATAGTGGCCACCCCGACCACATTAAAGGCGGTATGAAAGCCAACTAGAGCAACTTCGGGATTAGCTGGTAAACCTCCTGGTACAAAGCGTCCCCAAAATCCTAGATAGGCTGGCAAAAGCAATAGGCCCAACAGAGCGGCCCAGAGGTTATAGACTACGTGGGCAGCGGCAGTCCGTTGAGCGTTGACCGAACCTCCCAAAGCCGCTAGGACTGCGGTCACGGTGGTGCCCACATCCATCCCAATCACCAGGGCAGCGGCCTGGACGAAGTTGACACTGCCAGCATGGAGTGCCGTTAGGGTTGCGGCCACCCCAGCGCTGGAGGACTGGGTAATCAGGGTGGTGACCAGGCCTAAACTGATCAACTGCACCAGACCCACCCCGGAGGCCGGCGGCAAGCGATCGGGGGTAATCACCCCAGCCATGCCGTCCATGGCCGTCTGCATGGTAGCAATGCCTACAAAAATCAGCCCAAACCCAGCTAGGGCATAGCCAGCATTGGCCAGCTTGGGTTTAGAAAAGAGTTTGAGGGCCGTGCCGATAAAGATTAACGGCATGACCAGGTTACCCAGCCTAAATTTGAACCCCAGTAGGGCTACTAACCAGCCGGTGGCCGTCGTGCCTAAATTGGCGCCAAACACAACTCCCAGGGCGGCCGTAAATCCCATCACCCCGGCACTGACAAACCCTACCGTAGCGACAATGGTGGCACTGGAGGACTGCAAAATAGCCGTAACAACAGCCCCGGTAACCGTCCCCGACCAGGGCGTCTGGGTAAATCGCATCAGGGCGACCCGCATGGCCTTGCCAGCCAGGGCTCTGAGGCCATCAGTCATGACAACCATGCCCAGCAGAAATAACCCTAAGCCCCCAAAGGCCTGAATAACCGTACTAGCAGTGTTGATAACTCGGTTTTCTCCTCGGGTAAAAAGCAGAACCAGGAGACAGGCTCAGAAAAGCTGTGCCCACTTTAACAAACCCTGCTACCCTGAATGTCTGAAATCTACCTTACGCGACTCAGTGGTACAGCCGTCGAAGATGTTCGCGCCCTTTGAACTGCTCTGGGCTTTAATTGGTCTAGTGCTAACCATTGTGGCGACTTGGATGGAGGTCTTTACCATTAACCCGCCTTGGAACTGGGGGCAGGTGGGCGTCGTGGTTTTGTCCTTGGGCGTGAGCTTTCAGGTCGGGGCAGTGCTCCTCACCGGCTGTGTCGGCGGCAAAAATGCGGCGGCCCTGTCTCAAATTGCCTACCTGGTGTTGGGGCTGGCCTTGTTTCGTGTGTTTGAGTTTCCGGTGTTTACCCAGGGCGGGGGCCTGAGCTACGTGCGAGAGCCGGGGTTTGGCTACCTGTTGGGCTTTGTGCCCGGCGGCTGGTTGTGCGGCTACCTGGCCTTTCAGGAACCACCCAAGTTAGAATCCCTGGCCTTTAGTAGTCTCTGGGGGCTGGGCGTCATTCACGCCTGTGGGTTGGTTTACCTGACCCTAGCTTCCCTGCTAGGCTGGCTGCATACTGTGTCCGCCTCCTATTGGGAGCTAGTGTTGAGCTATTCAATTTTTCCCCTACCGGGGCAACTCATGGTGGTTTGTGCCGTGGCTGTGCTTTCCCTAGGGCTACGGCATCTGCTATTTTATTAACCTCATGGGCATTCGCAATCGTTTTTTTTGGCTAGCTGCCGTTACAGGTCTGCTACTGGACCAACTGTCTAAGTATTGGGTGGCCCAGAACTTTGAACTGACCACCCCACCGGATTCTATCCCCCTCTGGCCGGGGGTCTTTTATTTCACCTATGTGACCAATACCGGTGCGGCCTTCAGTTTATTTAGCAACAACGGAGAATGGCTGAAGTGGCTGTCTATGGCCGTGAGTGTGGGGTTGATCGCCCTAGGATTGGGGGTAACCTTGCCGAATCGCTGGGAGCAGGTTGGCTATGGTCTAATTTTGAGTGGTGCCTTGGGCAACGGCATTGATCGGGTTCTCGCCGGGGAGGTGATTGATTTCCTAGATTTTCGGCTCATCCGATTTCCAATTTTTAACCTGGCCGATGTGTGCATTAATATCGGCATTGCTTGTCTGTTAATCTCGGCTCTACATTCCTCTAAAAAGAACGGTGTCGATTAGACTGCCAGTACAGCATGCCCAAAAAAGCCGTTGCCTCAGCAAGAAAATTTTTCAGCAATGAGGGGCAGTTCCACCTCTATAATGCGCGGATCAGACACTCGCACTACGAGGAGTCCTAGCTGACCTAT
>DVEE01000284.1 GCA_015295885.1 Leptolyngbyaceae cyanobacterium M65_K2018_010 | reverse complement strand
GGCAAACCCTAGCATCTAACCCAGACCTGCCCGATACCTTTATCAGTTGCCTGCGCCAAGGCAAACCGCCGGTACCGGGTCAGGTCACCTCCCTACTCCTGGCCCTCAAGGTCTTGTACGAAGGATTAAAAGATGAGCCTACGCTAGATCGTCCCCTAGTCCAGGCACTTTTTGCGATCGCCTACGAAAGTCGCCAACTTTTTAACCAGGGTCAGCAACGGGGCATAGACTGGCCTCCCCTGCTCGATGACGATCTGAATCGTCTGGGCAAAGCCGCCCAATCCATCATTCTGGGCCAGGGGCAAACGGCCTGATCGGCCCCTGGCTAACGGCCCTTAGCGCCAATATCCGCCAACTCCGCCTCAATCGCCCGGGTACTGATGGCAATCTCGTAGAGGGAGGTCAACAGAGAACCGACCAACACTAGGAGACTCGCCCCAAATAGCAGTTCCGCTAGTCTTTGCTGCTGAATAAACAATGAAAACATGGATAGGGTACAAACTATAAAGCTCAATACCCCCAAAGCCTGCATGAGACGAATCAGAGCAATCCGCTGCCGCAAATTGACAATTTGCCGCTGCACCAGGGTTTGACAATAGTCTCGTTCGGAACTGTGTAGTTGACGGATGAGCTGGGCCAGCACCAAAAAACGGTTGGTGTAGGCTAGCAGCAGCAAGGAGATAGCGGGAAATAGCAGGGCTGGAGTAGTCAGTTCCATGACAACAGGCCAAAAAAGCAAGAGAGGATGACAAACCCTTGCATCCTCTCCGATCTTGAGTGAGCTAGACAAGGGGGCGGGGGACAGCCCTAACTACGGCCCCGCCTCCGCCCAAGGGGGCTAGGCGTGGGTGGCCACTTCCATGGCAGTCGCCGTCAACCGCTCGTAGGTAGCCCGCATTTTCAGACCCACCAACACCTGAAATAAACCACTGCCGTTGGTGGAACCAGGATACTCCCGGTGCTTGAGCAACAGTTCGGTCATTTCGCCGTAGTACTTGGTAGAGGTGTTGCTGAGATGACTTTCGATATAGATCATCTCCTCCAGACGGTCAAATTGGCCATCCACCTCCAACACCGAAACCTCGTTACCGTAGTAGGAATCGGGACCATAGTGCATGCGAATGCCCGGGTAAGAGCAGGTCAGCTTGCGCCCACAGGGAATCCAATCAATGGTTGACCCTTCATCAAACAGGTACACCGGGTCAAACCCTTCTACCCCTTCCCGCTGCATCAGCCGCACCCGCAGCACCTTTTTCTCCTCATCGTTGGGAATCAACTGAGTCGGCAGAATTTGAATCACCACATCGGCATACTGCTTTTGAATGTCGATGTAAGCTTCGAAATCGGGTCGACGAGCATTGATAGAAGCCAGCACGTCTTCGTAACGGTGACCCCGCTCCGCCATATCCCGCTGGATTTTCCAGGCAATTTTGACTTCATCGCTGATATCGAGATAGACGCTAAAGTCAATGAGACTACGCACCCGTTCATCGTAGAGAGGGTGTAAGCCTTCGATCACAATGATGCGATTGGGGTCCACCCGCTCAGGGGGGTCAATCTCGCCGGTTTCATGGTTATAGATAGGCTTATCAATACTGTGACCTTCCTTCAGCGCCTTGATCTGCTCGTACATCAAATCAAAGTTATTGGCCTTAGGATTCAGGGCAGTGACCCCAGCCTCTTTACGCTGCTTACGATCCAGGCTGTGATAGTCATCCAGGCAGATAACCGTCATCAATTCGGGCCCGAACAGGTCACTGAGCCGCCTCAGGAAGGTGGATTTGCCGCACCCAGAGTCTCCTGCAACCCCAATTAGAACAACCTTGTCTGGCTTGCTGATCATAGGTTCCCTCTATACAACTCCTAATTAAATGCTCGTAGTTGAAAAACGTAGATGGGTCAGCATCAACGTTGCCCCAAAACCCACGAAATACCCCTAAAAATATCTCGTAAAATGTTGCACCTGTGAAGGGTTACGCTCAGCCCCCCGCCTGACCAAAACGCCATAGAAAATGGGTTCGTCGCCTGGCGGGTCTGAGCCCTACCACCGGTAGCCCACCCCTCAAGTCCAACCACCGGGAAGTCTGAGCCTAGGTCTAGAATCAACCTATTTCAGCCATAACTCTGCCGAAAGCCTCAGAGCCCTGACTGACATCCCGCTGACTGAAAAGCAATAAGTATTTCTACTGCTATAGGCTGATCTTATCAGAATAAAGTATTGCTCACAACCGAATTTCCAGCGCCTATCTGCCACCTATCCCAGCCCTGGGATCTCCCCCTACATGCCCATGATGGCGTAGCCCGAATCCACGTAAAGGATTTGCCCGGTAATGCCACTGGCCAAATCGCTACAGAGAAAGGCAGCGGTATTCCCCACTTCGGTTTGGGTCACGGTACGGCGCAGCGGTGCCACCGCCTCAACGTGGTGAATCATATCTAAAATGCCCCCCACGGCAGAGGAGGCCAGGGTGCGAATGGGGCCCGCTGAGATACCATTCACCCGAATGTTGTGGGGCCCCAATTCCGCCGCCAAGTAGCGTACATTCATTTCCAGGGCAGCTTTGGCAATGCCCATAACGTTGTAGTTGGGCACCACCCGCACCCCACCCAGGTAGGTCAGCGTAACCA
>DVEE01000586.1 GCA_015295885.1 Leptolyngbyaceae cyanobacterium M65_K2018_010 | reverse complement strand
AGCGGATGGTTGGTTCAGGGGGCTGAGGGCTCTTGGGCGGAGGTGGATCTGAATATGTCACGAACACAACCTATGGAATCGGGGGAATAACCTAGTCTATTAATTGGTTTTCAGCGTACCAACTAAGTAGAAGATCCTGGTATGGGGGGCAGCCACCGCTTGCGCCATTGGGAAGTTGGTATTAAGAAGGAACTATTTTGCTCGTTTTGGCGGCGGCGGCGAATCATTTCCGCTGAGTCCTGTAGGGTGGAATCGCGGTAGGGTACAGCGGCCCGGGTTAATAGATGCTCCCGTTCTCGCTGGGAGAGGGGCTGGAGACCAACGGGGCTAAATTGGGCGAGGGTGCCGGGCCAATCCCGTCCGGAGGCTGCTACAGGGCCAATGTATAGGCCAGCCTGCTGCAAGGCAGCGCGGCCAGCGGCGGCGCAGGAATAGGTCACCAATCGGCCCTGGGGCTTGAGGCAGTGGGCCACTTGCTGGATGAATTCCACCGTCCAAAGTTCAGGGCAGCGGGGGGGTGAAAAGGGATCCAAAAAAATAACATCGGCTTGGAATCCAGATTGCCCTAGGGGTTGAATGGTTTGCCGGGCATCACCCAGGATCAGATCAGCCTGGAGGTGGGGTTGATGAACTGAACCATGGTCAGCTAATTGCTGTAACACCGCTTGGATAGGCTGGGGCCAGGGGCTAGTAAGCCGCTGGGCCACCGCTTGCCGAGGCACCCGCGGATCGAGTTCCAACCCTACCAGTTGAACTTGGCAGGCCGGGTTGAGCGCCGTCACCGTGGCCAGGGCGGCGGCGGTGTTGTAGCCCAGACCGTAGCATACATCCAGGATCGTGAGGCGAGGGGCGGCGGCGAGGCTGGCCAGATTAGTCCCCTCTACGTAGGTGATGTGGGCTTCGGTGTAGGCTCCACCTCGACTATGAAACCATTCTCCAAAATCCTCTGAAAATAGAGTAAAGGAACCATCGGCTGTGGGTTCTAGGGTGAGGGAGCGATGGGGTAAAACCATGGTTGAGGACGGCTTTGGACAGGAAAAGGGGAATCACCAGGGGCAAGGATGGCCTGGAATGAGCCATTGCCATGGAAGTCATAAGGAATTGTGACCTCCACGAGGCTGAAGTTTTGGGCCAAAAAAGTTACATTAGAAACATCTTTGTTGCTAAAGGCCAGGGTTGACTCAGCGGTCAAGCCAGGATACACAAGGCAGTAAAGGTTTAACTCGATTTATGTCCAGGGAGAGTACCTATGGTGGTAGCGGCAGCCAACACTCAGCCGAAGCGTTTAACCCTTGAAGTACAACCAGTGGCTGAAGGAGTGACCACAATCCGCTGCCTGGATTGGGATCGGGATCGGTTTGACATAGAGTTTGGCCTGCAAAACGGTACCACCTACAATTCCTATCTTATTCGAGGCGATCGTCGGGCCCTAGTTGACACCTCCCACGCCAAGTTCCGAGAGCTTTACCTCAAGACCCTGACCGGTGAGATTGACCCAAAAGCCATTGATTACCTGATCATCAGCCACACTGAACCCGACCACAGTGGTTTAGTGCGGGATGTTTTGGAGTTGGCACCCCAGGCCATCGTAGTAGGCGCGAAGGTGGCGATCACCTTCCTTGAGGATTTAGTGCATCGACCCTTCGAGCGTCTGATCGTCAAAAATGGCGATACCTTGGACCTCGGCCAGGGGCATAGGCTGGAATTCATCAGCGCCCCTAACCTGCACTGGCCTGACACGATCTTTACCTACGACCATAAAACTGGTGTGCTGTTTACCTGTGATGCCTTTGGTATGCACTATTGCAGTTCAGCCACCTACGATGAAGATTTAGAGGCCATTGCCCCCGACTTTCGCTTCTACTACGAGTGTTTGATGGCCCCCAATGCCCGCTCTGTGCTGGCTGCCATGAAGCGGATGGAGGCTCTACCCCCGGTCCAGATCATTGCCACTGGCCATGGCCCTTTACTGCGCCATAACGTGGCAGAGTTAACCGGCCGTTACCAACGCTGGAGCCAGGAGAAAGCTAAGTCAGAGGATTTGGTGGCTGTGTTCTACGTCTCAGACTATGGCTACAGCGATCGCCTCTCCCAGGCCATCGCCCGAGGCATTACCAAAACTAACGTAGCCGTGGAAATGATGGACATGCGCTCCGCCGATCCCCAGGAGGTGACCGAGCTGGTCAGCCGGGCTAAGGGGTTAGTGATCGGCCTGCCTCCGGCTTCAGGATCCGAGGCTAAGGAAACCCAAGCCACCCTGGGTACCATTCTGGCTGCGGTTCACCGTAAACAAATCGTCGGTCTGTTTGAATCCTACGGTGGTAATGACGAACCTATCGATCCCCTGGCCACCAAATTTCAGGACTTGGAGTTAGTGTCGGCCTTTACTCCGATTCGGATTAAGGACATCCCCTCCGAGGCGATTTATCAGTACTGTGAAGAGGCCGGTACAGACCTGGGCCAAACCCTAACCCAGGCGGGTAAGGTGAAAAAGCTGAAAGCCCTAGATGCGGATTTAGAAAAGGCCCTCGGCCGCATCAGCAGTGGACTTTATATCATCACGGCCCAAAAGGGAGAGGTCTCCGGTGCTATGTTGGCGTCCTGGGTATCCCAGGCTAGTTTTCAACCCCT
>DVEE01000493.1 GCA_015295885.1 Leptolyngbyaceae cyanobacterium M65_K2018_010 | reverse complement strand
CTTCCCTGGCTTCATAACTGCGATCGCCGGGGTTTCGGGAGTTGCGATCGCGGGGATCACGCCAGGCGCCCCCCACTCCGCGCAAAATTCCTCGACCGATGAGCCCAATGCCCCGGCCAATCACATCGGTGAGAATGTACACAATGCCACTCCCCACCAGCGATACTGCGGCCCGAAATCGAGGAGCCACGGCATCCCGAGCTTCAATGGTCAGGGTCACCACTCGTTGTAACCCCGATAGCTGATCCAGTTCCTGCCGGCGGGGAGCATAGATCCTTTGGGTTTGTATGCCCCGCTCGGTCAACCTCAACAGACGATATTGGCTTTCAAAGACGGCTTTGGGTTCGTTAATCCAGCCATCCCAACGGTAACGCCAGGATAGGTCATTGCGAAATCGTTCAATATCGCGGCTGGTCATTACCCGTCGGTGGTAAAGATTTTTTTTGATCAGCTCCACATCGGCAAAGTGATTCAACAGGGGTTGAATCACGCCATTGGCGATCTGAATTAATAGATGCTCCAGCAGGGCTTGGCTGCGTTCCAGGGCTTCTGGGGTAGTGGCCGGGTAGAGGCCGCCATCCACCACCATCCCATCCTGGAACAACAGGTGCCCCAGTAGCATCGGTACCAGGGGAATGCGATCCAGGATCGACTGCTTCACCACTTCCGCTTCAGCCATCAGGGTCGGCACCACGGGTTGCTCCAGGTTTCCCACCTGGAGGGTATAGTAGCGACCAAAAAAGTCCGTCAAGGTTGCCTCCCAGACATCCCTCAGAACCAGCGGGGCCTTTTCGGGTAATTGACCTGGCAGCACCCTAGCCTGCCGCAGCTGATCGAGGCTGTCTTCAAATTTTCGTAGGGTCAGGTAGAACAGCTCCCGTTTTCTGTCGTCTCGCAAAATGTCGGTTTCGAGGGGAATATCGCTGGTGTTATCGAGGCTCCCTTGAAGCTTGCCAAACACGGCCTCGAAAATCTGAGTAGCCACCTCTGCCTCCATCACAGCCAGAGCCTCTGCCCGACTCGCCACCGGCCCTGGAGTCCGCTGGGGGCGGGTAGCCAGGGCCCTGGGCGAGGGGGCAGGCTGGGTTGGACGAGTAGGTGGGGCCGCCGGTCTAGGGGAGGTTTGCCGTCGGGAACCAGCCCCAGACCCTGGGTAGGATGGAGTCCCTGCTTCTTGCCCAGGAGTGGCCAGGAGTTTACCCACCAACCACCGGGCCGCCTTCAACTCCCGGTAGCGCCCTGCCAGCACAGCCTCCGTCCATAGATCGGAGCGGCCACGCCGCCGTTCAGCTTCGATGGCGGCCATCACCGCTTCAATTTGGGCCACCGAGGACTGCCGCAGACGAGTCCGTAGGGCCGCCCAGGCACCCAAGGGGTAGACCGATGCATCGTTCCCGGTGGGATAGGGGGTTTCCAGTACCTCGGCAGCGGTGCCCGCCGCCGGCAACGACGGCCGCAGGGGGGAGGTGCGGGGAGGCTGGGCCAGACCCTGGGCTGGCCTACGACCCAGGTGGGCAATCAGGCTAGCGAGATCGGCCACGGGCATACCTCGCGGCCCAAAGCCATCGGCCCCCATCTGCCGGGCCGCCGCTTCCAGCACCGGCTCTGCTTCGGCGCTGAGGATCAACACGGGCAAGGTAGGGTAACGGCTTTTGATCTCGCCACAGAGCCGCAACCCTGGCAATTGTTGGGGTTGGTTTGATCCCAACCCTAGGTCGAGAATGACCAGGTCAATATCGGGTTGACTGGGATCTTGTGAGGGTTGGCGAGTTTCATCGAGCTCTGACCAGGGGTGGCTTTCTGCCAGGGTGGCTCGGGCGGCTAAAATCGCCAGGGCATCTTGACCTTGGTTGGCCTCAGCGACGACTTGATAACCGGCGGATTGCTCCAGCCAAATCCGCAGCCCCAGGCGGAACACCGGGTCTTCATCGATCAGCATCAGCCGTAGGGGGGAACCGATCATTCGGAGTCAGAACTGCTAGAGCTAGGGCTACCAGAGCGATTAGCCTCCCCCCTGGCGGAACCGGAGCGACCCTCGGCCTCCCAGATGGACCAGATATAGTCTCGCTCGGCTTTCCACAGCGCGATCGCACGCTTAGCCTCCCCATACAGGGCTCGACCCGGAGCGATCTGGGAGGCCAGGTTAATGGCGGCGGTGAGTCGACCCGAGTAGGCCAAATTCTTAGCCTTATCCAGAATGGGTTGATCCTCGGCAACTTGAATCGCGGTGGTCCAGTCTTGAATCAGGGTTTGGGCACGACTATGGAGGGCGCGGTTGGGCTGAATCTTTTGGGCCTCGGTGATGGCGTCCTGGAGGTTACCCTGATCGGCGAGGGCCACCGCCGCCTCAAGGATGGGCCGATCCTCAATCACCTGAATTTCCTGCTGCCATTCGGCAATTAGGGTTTGGGCTTCCACCCGCAGGGCCCGCCCCAGTTGTACCTGGCTGGCTTGGGCGATCGCACTCTGCAGCGCTGGAATCGTACCCGGTTGGGCCAGGGCCCTGGCCTGCACTTCCTCCGGCATGGAGGAGGAGAGGCCGTTGAGGTACACCTCCACGGTGCGCCAGCCCTCGGGTTCTACAAACAGCTGGTGCTGGGTTTTATCGGCAAAGCGCACCACCTTGTCCTCT